>JADGNS010000939.1 GCA_017883355.1 Candidatus Solibacter sp. | reverse complement strand
AAGAAAGTAGAAAGTCTAAAGTAGGAAGTAGAAAGAATCGGAGGTCAGAGGACGGAGGACGGAGGACAGAGGACGGAGACGGAGGACGGAGGGCAGAGGGCAGAGGGTGGAAGGGCGCCCGCCTGTATCGCTATGCGCCCTGCCCGTATCGCTACGCGAAAGCGTTGCGGGCGTGGAAGCATTGCGGGCAGGGAGGGAACCGAGGAGGCATCCATGCACGAATTATATCCGTTAAGGCGATCGACGCTCGAGGCGAGGCAAAAAACGCCCGGCATTGAATAGATCGCCTCCGTCTACGACCAAAAGAGAGCAATATGAAAAAATTCACCATCTTACTGATAGTCGGTTCGCTGGCGCTGGCTGGAGCCGTGATGGCTCAACAGCCAACGCCGGAAGAATCGCAGCCACCAGGCAAAAAACAGGCACCCAAAAAAGAGCCACCGGCGGAAGTGAAACCCGCACCGACGCGTGCGCCGAAGACTGAAGCTCCAGCGGTGAAGGAGCCGGCAGCGAACGAATCGCCCGCTGCGACAAAGCCGGAAAAGAAAACGTCACGGAAGCCTGCGCCAGCCGACGCTCCGGAGACGAAGACGGAACAACCGGCCACGAGTGCGACGCCTGCCGCGAAGAAGGAGCAGTCGCCACGCAGCAAAGATATGAAGTCGCCTGCCGCCAACGCGAAGACATCGCCGAGTGCCACTCCCGCAACCGCCAGGACGACGGCTACCCCGGCAACAGCTACGACTGCGACCCCAGCAGCAGCGACCACCCCGGTGGCAGCGACGACCCCGGCAGCGGCGGCGTCGGCAAGTGCGGCTCCGTCGGTTTCCCAAACCAGCCCGACAAAGCCGGTTAATCCTACGGCCGCAGCGAAGAAGCCGGACCAGCAGAAGGTGCAGCAGATTCAGCAGCAGCACGTGAGCTTTCATGCGCAACCGAGGCCGGACAAGGTTCCCGCGGTCACGTTCAGCGCGAACTTCCGGATCCAGGGGAGCGAGCAGTGGCAGGGGCCGCAGTACGAAGTGTATCGCTCTTACCGTCCGGAACGGCACGATCAGGGTTGGTATCACTCGCGCTACAAACGGGTGGAGCTAATCGGTGGCGGTTACTACTACTTCAACAACGGGTACTGGTATCCGGCGTGGGGCTACAACTCTACCAATGAGTATTATGCTTATGATGCCCCGATCTATGTGGGTAAGCGGGCGGAACCGCCAGACAAGGTGATCGCAGACGTGCAGGCCGTGCTCCAGGAGATGGGCTACTACAAAGGTGAGGTGGACGGATTGCTCGGGCCATTGACCCGGGAGGCGCTCACCGGCTATCAGGCCGACCAGGGGCTCGTCGCGACAGCGGTGATCGACGAACCGACGCTCGACGCGCTCGGGATGGGATAGGAGAAGAAAGGCGGAAGTCGGAAGTCTGAGGACGGAAGACGGAAGTCAGAAGACGGAAGTCTGTGATGCGCTCGGTACGATGCTGCGGTATGGTCCCGCCTTGAAAGCTATCCTGACCAGTATCGTCCTGGCCCTGGCACTTCTTCCCGCACTCGTCCTGGCTCGCGAGGCGCGGGAACAGCAGCGGATCGATTTCCTGATACAGTCGGTCGAGTCCTCGAAAGGGATTACGTTTGTCCGGAACGGTTCTGAACACGACGGCGGCGCCGCGGCCGCACATCTGCGGATGAAGCTGAATTATCTCGGCGAACGCGTGAAGACGGCGGAGGATTTTGTGAAATCTTGCGCTTCGGAATCTTCGCTGACCCACCGGAAATATTCGATCCGTCGGGCGGATGGCACGACGATGGACTCGGCGGCGTTCTTCGCGGGGTTGCTCCGTGAATTCGATCGGCAGAAGCGCGCGCCGGCCCACGAGTAGCTGCCGGAGTTTGCAAATGGCGAATCTGATCTCGACCGGCACGGGCGCGCGGATCTTTACCCGCCGCCAGACGGGTCTCCTGGCGTTCGCCGTGTTTCTGGGCGGTTGCACGATGCAGGAAGGCAAGAAGGTGAGCCAGGAAGTAGCGCCGCTCTACTCGGCGGCGTCGCCGGAGTTCCGCCAGTCGGTGGGATCGCTCCTGGGAGGGAGTTTTGTGGCGGGCAATAACATCACGACGCTGGTGAATGGGCGCGAAATTTTCCCGGCGATGCTGGGCGCGATTCGGGCCGCACGGCGGTCGATCGATTTCGAGACTTACATTTTTTGGGACGGCGAGATCGCGAAGCAATTCGCCGAGGCGCTGGCGGAACGCGCCCGGGCCGGCGTGAAGGTGAACGTGATCCTGGATGCGCAGGGGACGAGCAAAATGGGGCTGGAGAACCTGGAGCTTCTCCGCGGCGCGGGCGCGGAGGTGGTGAAGTATCACTCGATCGTGTGGCTGGATCCGCGGCGTTTCAATAACCGCAGCCATCGCAAGCTGCTGATTATCGACGGGAAGACGGGGTTCGTAGGCGGGGTGGGAATCGCGGATGAATGGCTGGGCAATGGCGAATCGCCGGCGCATTGGCGGGATAATCATTACAAGGTGACGGGGCCGGTGGTGGCGCAGCTCCAGGCGGTGTTCATGGATAACTGGCTGAAGACGCGTGGCGAAGTGCTGCACGGGCAGGACTATTTCCCGGCGCTGATGGCCACGGGTCCTTATATGGCGCAAGCTTTCAAAAGCTCGCCGCGGCAGGGGGACATGGACATTCACTTGATGTACCTGCTCGCGATCGCATCGGCACAACACAGTCTTTTGATCGAGAACGCCTATTTTTTGCCGGACGATCTGATGCGAAAGGAGCTGGTGGATGCGGCGAAGCGCGGCGCGCAGGTGGAAATCCTTGTGCCGGGCGAGCACATCGACCAGAAAGCCTTGCGCGCGGCATCGCGAAAGCATTGGCCCGAGTTACTGAAGGCAGGCGTCAAGATCTACGAGTATCAACCGGCCATGGTGCACGTGAAGCTGATGATTGTGGACGGCGCGTTTGTGTCGGTCGGCTCCGGCAACCTCGATCTCCGATCGATTCGCCTGAATGATGAAGCGAACATGAACGTGCTCAGCCGGAGCTTCGCATCGCAGCAGGCGCGCCTGTTCGAGAAGGACAAACGGCGCTCGCGAGAGATTACGCTCGATGAAACCGGCCGGCTCGGCTTCGCG
>JADGNS010000938.1 GCA_017883355.1 Candidatus Solibacter sp. | reverse complement strand
GGCGCCGGGACGGTCGGCCACCAGGCTGGTGCCGAGGTCCATTTTGAAAAAGGTGTATCCCATGGCCTTGCGCTTCTTGAGGCGCTCGGCGAAGATCTTGGGGTCCTTGCTCTGGTCGGTATCGCAGTAGCAGCGCACCCGGTCGCGGTACTTGGAGCCGATCAGCCTCCAGGCGGGCACGCCGTAGACCTTGCCGGCAATGTCGTGCAGCGCGATATCGACGGCGCTGTAGCCTCCGCCCATGCGTTGCTGCGAGGCGAAGTTGCGAATGCTGTCGAGATTGGGTTCGATGGAGAGCGGATTGCGGCCCACCAGGTGAGGCTTGAGGACGAGCGCGGTGCCTTCGCGGCCGGCGTCGCGCACTTCGCCGAGGCCGTAGACGCCCTGGTTGGTATCGATCCGGATGATGGGGTAGTCGTAGTTGGAGGCGACCAGGACGCTGCGCATATCGGTGATCCGCAGTTGGCTGGGCGCCGAGTTGCGGTTCGGAGGGCGCGGAGGGGCGGCCTGCGGCGAGGCGGGGGTTTCCGTCATTTTGAACATTCCGGCAAGCCCGGCGGCCCCGGCGAACCATTTGCGGCGGCTCATGCGTAGCGAAGTGGCAGGCGGCATCGAGTGGGGACTCCTTTTCCAATAACAGAGTAACGGAAATGATTGTCGGGAACCAGCCCGTGGGTGGAGGGTGCGTGGCGGCCGCACCCGAAGTGCGGATTAATCCTTCTCAATGATATAGCCCTGTATGGCTGGTAACTTACCGTGAATAGCGGCCGTATAATGTAGTGTAGTTGGGGAAGCGAGTTAGTTGCAGGTTGAAGGAGGTTCAACGTGCCACGCAATGTATTGTCCTCAGGCACCCGGCCGACGGTTGCCGTTCTTCTCGCAGTCCTGCTGCTGGGCTCAGGAGTTCTTCTGGCGCAGCAGGCTCCGCCCGCGCCGCCGCCGCCGGATCAGACCCTCAGCCCGGACCAGTTGAACGATCTGGTAGCGCCGATTGCGCTCTATCCCGATCCTCTGTTGAGCCAGGTTCTGGTGGCCGCCACTTATCCGCTGGAGTTGGTGCAGGCCTACCAGTGGGTGCAAAAGAATCCCGGGATGTCCGGGACCGCGCTGACCGAAGCCGCGCAGCAACAGAACTGGGACGCCAGCGTGCAGGCACTGGCGGTTTTCCCCGATGTTCTGAAGCGGCTGAATGACGACGTCGCCTGGACCACCAACCTGGGCAACGCGTTTCTGGCCCAACAGCAGGACGTGATGGACGCGGTGCAGCGCATGCGCCAGAAAGCGCAGGAGGCGGGCAAGCTGCAATCCACCGCACAGCAGAACGTGTCGGTCGCCACCGACGCCGGCCAGCCGTACATCGACATTGAGCCGGCCAATCCCGAGGTGATCTACGTGCCGGTGTACGATCCGGTCTGGATCTGGGGCCCGCCCATGTGGTATCCCTATCCGCGCTGGTGGTGGCCGCAGCGCAGTTTCCTTACCGGCGGGCTCTACTTCGGATTCGGAGGTCCCATCGATATGGGCCTCTACTTCGGCGCCGGGTGGCACGGCTGGGGTGGATGGGGCTGGCATCCGGGATGGGGGAACCGCACCGTCATCGTGAACAATACGTTCATCCACCGGTACAACTACAACGGCGGCAATGTGGGCAACGTCCGCGGGACCACGGTGTGGGCGCACGACGCGGCGCACCGCGCGGGGGTGCCGTACGCCAACCAGTCGCTGCGGACGCAGTATCAGGGAAATGTACGGCAGAACATGGCGCGTCCGGGATCGGACCAGGTCCGCCCGCAGGGGCAACAGCAGGGTGAGCGCTTCGGCAATCGCGAGGTTCCGCGCAACGCTGCGCCGGCGCAGAACCGCGGGGTCTTTGGCGGCATGGATCGTGGCGCCGCTGCACGGCAGCAGGCCGACCACGGTTATTCCAGCATGGGCGGGGCGCGCAGCGCTCCCGCGCCACGAGCCGCACCCGCTCCCGCGCCGCGCTCCGCGCCCGCAGCCCGGCCTTCCGGCGGCGGAGGTGGCGGTGGCGCTGGTGGGCGTCCCGCCGGTGGCGGCGGTGGTGGGCGTCCCGCCGGTGGCGGTGGTGGCGACAGGGGAAGAGGAGGACGATAATGGCAGCCCGAACTTCGATGGCGGCCGTGGCGCTGGCGGCCGGAATCGCCCTGCTCCCCGCCGCCGCTCAAACCGGCCAGAAGACTTTCGCAACTCCGCAGGAGGCGGCGCAGGCGCTGGTGGACGCCGCCAGTGCCAACGATACGGCGGCCATGCTGCGGATCTTCGGTCCCGCCGGCAAAGACATCGTCGAGTCCGGCGATGCCGCGGCCGACAAAGAAAACCGCGAACAGTTCGCCAAATTGGCCCACGAGAAGATGCAGGTGGAACTGGATTCGGATAAGGATCGCGCCACCGTGACCGTGGGGCCCGACGCATGGCCCTTGCCTGTGCCGATCGATCTGGAGAAAGGCCAGTGGCGTTTCAATTCCGCGGTGGGGCGGGTGGAAGTTCTGGCGCGCCGGGTGGGCCGCAACGAACTCACCGCGATGGAGGTTTGCCGCGCTTATGTGGAAGCCCAGACGGAGTATGCCTCGCACGATCGCGCCGCCAGTGGCACCTTGCAGTACGCGCAGAAGATCTTGAGTTCGCCCGGTAAGAAGGACGGACTCTATTGGGAAGGCGAGCCCAACAACCTGGTGCCGAAAGCTTTTGGCGATGCTTCGGCCGCGATGCTCGGCGAAGGCAAGAAGCCGGCGCCTTACCACGGCTACTACTTCCGCATTCTGAAGGCCCAGGGTCCCGACGCCGAGGGCGGCGCGATGGAGTACGTGGTCAAAGATAAAATGATCGGCGGCTTCGCGCTGGTCGCCTATCCCGCCGAATACGGTGTGTCCGGCATCAAGGCGTTCCTGGTCAACCATCGAGGCAAGGTCTACGAAAAGGATCTGGGCGCCACGACGGGCGTTCTGGCGCGCCAGATGACACGCTTCAATCCGGGCAAGGGCTGGAAAGTCGTGACCGGGGAGTAGAGCGCTCGCAACTAATTCGCGGTAGGTCTCTCCACACGATCGATAACCAGAACTTCTACCGGGCCCTTGGCCGATCCGAGTTTCAGCCCGAGCTGTTCCTGTAAGGCGGCGGAGATGG
>JADGNS010000937.1 GCA_017883355.1 Candidatus Solibacter sp. | reverse complement strand
ATCAGGTTCTGGCGCAGCATCTGGGCTTCGCCCTTGCAGACGGGGCATTGCAGGTCGCTGAAGACCACGATGGCCACCGGGGCGCCGGCGGTTCCGAGGGCGGGCTGAAACTGGGTCTTAAGCTTGTCGAGCTCGGCCTTGAAGGGGTTGGCGGCGATGTCGTAGAAGCTGCCTTGCACGATCTTCTTGCCGTCGTTGGAGACGTAGAGCGAAACCTCCTGGAATTGGAGACCCTGCGCGATGCGCAAGCGGACTTCCTTGAAGCCGGGAAGGGTGCTCGGTTTGGGGTCGCTAATGGTCACCGTCAACTGCGGTTGCAGCAGATAGAGGTGGCGCACATAGGCTTCCAGCGTGGGTTTATCGAAGGCGGACTTTTGCGGGGCATCGGCGGCGCCGAGCAAAAGGGCACCAAACAGGCAGAGGGAAATGGCTCGAAACATGCTGTCTTTCATTGTAATGGATGGGTGGAGCGGGCGGGCGAGGTTGGAACGGATTTGAATCGGCTGCGCCACCCGGTATAGCGGTATAATCAAACCCTGAATACCGTAAGGAGATGCGAGATATGCGCCTGAAGAGACTTATCGCGATTTCTGCCGCGGCCATTTTCCTGACTGCCGCCGCCCTGGCCCAGACTCTGCCGCAAGGAGTCCAAAAGGTGACCTCCCTGGAAGGGGTCACGGAGTATAGTTTTCCGAACGGCCTGCGTGTCTTGTTGTTTCCCGACAACTCGAAGCCCAAGATCACGGTCAACGTGGTTTACCTGGTGGGCTCGCGTCACGAAGGTTACGGCGAGACGGGTATGGCCCACCTGCTGGAGCACATGGTGTTCAAGACGACCAAGTCGGGCCGGGACATGTTTAAGGAACTGACCGACCGTACAGGGGGCAACAACTTCAACGGCACCACTTCGTACGACCAGACGATGTACTTCGAGACGTTTAACGCGAGCGACGAGAACCTGCGCTGGGCACTGGAACTGGAATCCTTGCGCATGGTCAATATGACCATGCAGAAGAAGGACCTGGATACCGAGATGACCGTGGTGCGGAACGAAATGGAAAACGGCGAGAACAGCCCGCTGAATGTCCTGCATCAACGCGTTCTGGCGGCTGCGTATAACTTTCACAACTATGGCAAGACGGTGATCGGCAACCGCACCGACGTCGAGAGGGTGCCGATCGCCAACCTGGCGGTTTTCTACGAAAAATACTACCAGCCCGATAATGCGGCGCTCATCGTCGCGGGACAATTCGACGAATCGAAAGCCCTGGGGATGGTAGCGGCGACGCTCGGCGCCATCCCCAAGCCGGCGCGCGTGCTGACGCAGCCGTATACGGCCGAGCCGACGCAGGAAGGGGAGCGCTCCGTCATGCTTCGCCGGGTGGGAAGTATACAGGGGATCATGGCGGTCTATCACATTCCGGCCGCTTTGCACCCCGATCTGGCGGCTCTGGACGTGCTGGCGCAAGTGCTGGGCGCCCAGCAGACGGGCCGGCTGTACAAGGCGCTGGTGGATAACAAGAAGGCAGTGGCCGCCAGCATGAGCGCCTCGGGGATGCACGACCCGGGGTTCGCGCTGGCGTTTGCGCAGTTGAAGCCCGATCAATCGGTTGAGGAGGCCCAGCAGATCCTGCTGAAGACGGTGGAGGGTCTGGCGAGCGAGCCGCCTCCCCAGGAGGAGGTGGACCGCGCCAAGACCCGCATCCTGAAGAACATCGAACTGGCGCTGACGAATAGCCAGATGATCGGCATGATGCTGGGCGGTTACATCGGCGACGGCGACTGGCGAAACTTCTTCCTGGCACGCGACGAGGTGAGCAAAGTGACGCCGGCCGACGTGGCGCGGGTGGCGAAGGCCTATCTGAAATCGTCGAACCGGACGCTGGGCGAGTTCATTCCGACGAGCACTCCGGACCGCGCCGAGATTCCAGTCACGCCGGAAGTGGCGGTACGGTTCAAGGATTACAAAGGCGGGGCGAACATCCAGCAGGGCGAGGCGTTCGACCCGACTCCTCAGAACATCGAAGCGCGCGCGATCCGCGGCAAACTGCCGAATGGGTTGAAGCTGGTGATGTTCCCCAAGAAGACGCGCGGCGGGACGGTGGCGGTGTCCCTGACGGTGCGGTTCGGAGACGAGAAATCGCTATTCGGGAAATCCGCCGCGAGCACCATGGCGGGAGCGCTGCTGATGCGCGGCACGAAGAACAAGAACCGCCAGCAGATCCAGGATGAAACCGATCGGCTGAAGGCGCAGATGAACGTCTCCGGAGGCACCAACTTCGCTTCGGCGAACATTCGGACCCTGGAGGCCAACCTGGCCGATTCCCTGCGTTTCGCCAGGGAACTGCTGCGGGAGCCTTCGTTCCCGGAGGCGGAGTTCGAACAGATCCGCCAGCAGCGCATCGCCGGTGCGGAGAGTTCCAGGACCGAACCCAACGCCCTGGCCTCGCTGGACCTGGGCCGGCACATGGGCTCCCGCTACGGGCGCGGCGACGTGCGGTATGTCTCGACCATCGATGAACAGATCGAGGATTTGAAAAAGGTGGCGCTGGGCGACGTGCGCGACTTTTACACGAAGTTCTACGGGGCCGGCGAGGGCGAGATCGTCGTCAGCGGGCAGTTCGACCCGGCGCAGGTGCAGAAGTTGATCGCGGAATTGTTCGGCGATTGGAAGAGTGCGAGCAGCTATGGCCGTATCACGAATGCTTACGCCAGCGTGGCGGCGGTCAACCACAAGATCGAAACACCGGACAAGCAAAACGCCATTTTCCTGGTGGCGATGCCGCTGAAAATGACGGACGAAGATCCGGATTACGCGGCCCTCACCATCGCGGGCACGATCTTCGGGGGCTCGCCCAACTCGCGGCTCTTCCAACGCATTCGCGTCAAGGATGGCTTGAGCTACGGCGCTTCGGCCGGGTTCAACATGCCCACGAAGGATGACGGGGGGAGGATGTTCGGATCGGCCATAGCGGCGCCGCAGAACATGCCCAAAGTGGAGGCCGCCTTCAATGAGGAACTCGCCCGCGCGCTGAAGGACGGCTTTACCGCCGACGAGGTGGAGAAGGCCAAGAAGACGTGGCTGGACGAGCGAAGCGTGGCACGCGCCGAAGAGACCTCCATCGCCAGCCTCCTGATGACTCGCGA
>JADGNS010000936.1 GCA_017883355.1 Candidatus Solibacter sp. | reverse complement strand
GCTCTATCGGCTGGCCGAGCACCTCGCGCAGTTCGACGTGCTCATCACTTACAACGGCAAGAGCTACGACCAGCCCCTGCTGGAAACCCGCTTCCGCATGGTCCGCGCGCGCCATCCCTTCGACCGCATGCAGCACCTCGATCTTCTCTTCGGCGCGCGCCGCCTCTGGAAACTTCGCCTGGAAAGCTGCCGCCTGGTGGATCTGGAGAACCGCATCCTCGGCGTGGAACGCCAGGGCGATCTGCCCGGCGAAATGATTCCCTACGTCTACTTCGATTTTCTGCGCAGCCAGAAGGCCTTCCAGGTGGTGCCCATCTTCCACCACAACGCCATCGATATCCTCTCCCTGGCCTGCCTGACCGCCATCGTGCCCTTCGCCTTTCGCTCGCCGGAGGAGGTGGATGTCCGCCACGGTGCAGACCTGATTGGCCTGGCCCGCTGGCTGCTTCAGGCCGAGCGCCAGGACGAAGCGTTGCGCCTCTTGCGGCGGGCCCTACAGATGGGGCTGCCCGACGACTTGAGCTTCCGCACGATGTGGGATATTGCCGCGATCGAGCGCCGCGCCGGGCGTGACGATGCCGCGCTCGCCCTGCTCACCGAACTCGCCGCCGCGCGCAATCCGTATCGCGTGCGCGCCTTCGAAGAGATCGCCAAACACTACGAGCATCGTGAGAAGAACTACGCCATGGCGCTGGAGATGACGCGCAACGCCTTGCTCTTCGAAGACACGCCGCAGATCCGCCGCCGCGAAGACCGCCTCAAGGCGCGCCTGGCCCGGCCGCGTTCCCGCCGGCTGGCGCTGTAGGAAAATTAGCCGCCGATGAACGCCGATCAACACGGATAAACACAAAATTGCTTATCGGCGTTCATCCGCGTTCATCGGCGGCCATAAACTGGTTGACCGGCTAGATGATGCGCTTCGTTGGCCCTGTGGTGTGCACGGCCACCGGACCGTTCTCGGTGGACAGGCGGATGGTATCGTTGGTGCCGTTCATTTGCATGGTGCGGCCATCGCGCCAGGCGTTGCGGCACTGTGGCGCGCTGCACGCTACCGGCGCATGCCCGGAGGTCTCCAGCCGCATTCCCGAACGGAAGTTCTCCGGCAGGGAAACCGACAGCGGCCCGTTGATGGTGCGCGCCACGAGTTGCGATCCGTTCCAGCTTTCCGTCGCCAGCTTCAACGCGATGGGCCCGTTCTGCGCATTTAAGTGGACCTCGCCGCGATCGCCCGAAAACGCGATCGGACCGTTGGTAGTGTGCGCTTCCACACTGCCGCCGCAATCGGCGATCGCCACCGGCCCGTTGGTGGCGCGTACTTTGACGCTGCCATTCACGCCACGCACCTCGATGGGCCCGTTCTTGGCTTCCAGATCCACCGAGGCGTCCCGGGGCGCATGGATGAGGAACACCGCCATCCACTCCGCGGAGTCCGTCACCGGTCCGTTGTAAGAAATCCGCCCGGCGGCGTGCCCCACTGAGATGCCACGCGCCGTTTGTTCGGCCGCGCCGCGCGTATCGGCCGCCGCGATCTTGCAGGTTTCCACGGAATAATCGGCCCGGTCCCACCCGCGCACCCGAATGTGCCCGCGGTCGGACGCATTCAGCTCCAGAATCGGCGCCTCGGCCTTGCTCAACGTGAAGGTCTCGTTCACCTGGGCAGTTTCCCCGCTGGACCGCACCTTCAGGTCCGCGCAGCTCTCGGCATTGCCGTCGATGCTGATGTTAAAGCCCCGATTCCTGGCCGCATGCGTCTTGACCGGAGTCGCCAGCCACCCCAGGCAAAGCACCGCCGCCGCAATATAGAGGAAGCCTTCGTTCTTCATATATAGCTCAGACGCTACTCCACCCCCGGGGTTAGCAAAGTGCGCCCGAAGCGCCGCAGCTAGTGCAAACTGATTTCCTTGAAGCTGACCGACGCCTCGCCGCCATGGTGCTGGATGGCGATGTAGCCGGTGTCGGGGCGCGGGCCGCGGTCGGGCTCGTACACCGATTTCTTGGCCGGCACCGGCGCTTTGCCGTCGTAGTCGGTGACCAGGACGCCGTTCAGCTTGACGGTAGTGCGCTGCCCCTTCATGGTGATTTCCAGGGTGTTCCACTCGCCGGCCGGCTTGTAGGGGCGCGCCTTGGCCTGGGTCATGGAGTAGAGAACGCCGGTGCAGTGGAACTCGTCGCCGCTTTCGTCGATCTGCACTTCGATGCCCTTGTTGATGACGTCATCCTCTGACTTCGGCTGGATGGGGACGCGGATGAATACGCCCGAGTTGGCGCTGGGCGCGGACACTTTGTAGACCACGCGCAGGGTGGCGTTGCCGAACTTCTCGCCGGTGAACCAGAGGTCGTCTTCGGGCGCGGCGGGGATGGCCACCAGCAGGCCGTCCTTGACGACGAAACCGGGCTGTTGATCGGGCGGAGCGCCTTCGTGACGCGGAATGCGCGCCCATCCGGCGAGATCCTTGCCGTTAAAGAGTTGGCGGTCGGCACCCATGAGCAGAGGGCAGAGGCAAAGTAGCGATAGAAGCAGACGTGGCATGTTTCGATTGTACGGCGTTTAAGCTATGCTGAATCGCATATGAAAAAGATGTTGCTTGCTTTTGCCGCGTGCGGTCTGCTGGCAGCGCAGGAAAAGGTGGATTCGGCCACCGATGCCCGCTTCCGGAGTGAAGAACTGGAGAAGTCGCAGATCATGCACACGCTCCACATGCTGACGGACCGGTACGGTCCGCGAGTCACGGGCACGCCGGGCCACGAGGCGGCGGCCAAATGGGTGGTCAAGCAACTCACCGACTGGGGCTTAAAGAATGCCCGCCTGGAGCCGTGGGACTTCGGCCATCCGGGGTGGAGCAACGAACGGGCGAGCGCCTTCATCGTTTCGCCGGTGCAGGAGAATCTGAAATTTGAAGTGCTGGCCTGGACGCCCTCCACCAAGGGCACGGTCACGGCGCCGGCGATGCAACTGGTGCCGCCGCAGGGACCGCTGCCTCCCGCTGTAACGGAGACCGCGGACGCGGCGGCGGGCGGGGGCCGCGGCGGACGTGGTGGCGGCGGAGGAGGGCGCGGCGGCGCTCCGGCGCGGTTGGGGCCTACCAAGACGGAGATGGAAGAGTGGGTGAAGGCCAACCAATCCAAGGTGAAGGGAAAAGTGGTGCTG
>JADGNS010000935.1 GCA_017883355.1 Candidatus Solibacter sp. | reverse complement strand
GGTTTTGCCCGACGGCCAGAAGATTTCTACTTTGTCGGAGCGACTGTGATCGGCGAGTCCAAAGTGAAGGCGGAGATCGCTCTGCGACAGATAACTCCCCGAACTCCTCACTTCATCGGTCTGGACGAGTTCGCCGGCGGCGATCCTTACTCGCGTGTTCAAGGCCAGTCGATTGCTTCTCGTTCCGGCCAGTTCGAGACTGATCCAGTGATGGCGCGGTCCGCCTTCGGGGCGAAAGATCACGGGCTCACCTTCGAGATTTTCGACCACAACTTCCTGGACGCCGTCGTTAAACAGGTCGCCGATAGCCAGGCCGCGCCCCACTCGCGGAACCTTCAGGGCCGCTCCCACCTGATCGCTGATGTCGCGGAATGTGCCGTCCCGCCGATTCTGGAAGAGCTGCCCCGGCTCGCGGAAGTGAATTCCGAGGTTCGCAGAATCGACCTGCGGGTATACATGGCCGTTCACGGCGATGAGGTCGAGCCACCCGTCATTGTCGAAATCGTAGAACGCATCTCCCCAACCGACGACGTGAGTGGTCGCCCGCGCGATGTTTGAAATATTCGAGACGTCGGTAAAATTCAACTTGCCGTCGTTACGAAAGAGTTCCAGGTACTGCTCGCTGAAGTGAGTGATGGCGATGGAAGGGCGCCCGGTGTGCAGGTAGTCGCCGAGTGCCAGCCCCATATTCGCCAATGCCTTGCCGTTCTCATCCAGGGCCACGCCGGCCTGGAAGCCCATTTCGGTAAATCGGCCCTTGCCATCGTACCTATAGAGATAATTCTGTGCGCCGTCGTTGGCCACGAAAAGTTCGAGTCTTCCGTCGTTATCGAAGTCCGACCAGACGGCGGTCAGGCCAAGCAGATTCTGTGGATCGTCCACGCCGGCCTGTTTGGAAACATCGGTAAAGGTTCCATTGCCGTTGTTGTGATACAGGTTGTCCGGCGATCCTTTCAGTCCGGCGGGGCCGCATTGAACCTTGATGGTGTGATACGTGCAGTTCACCATCGAGCCGAAGGCGGGCAGGTCGTTGAGATCGAAGGCCGCGTAGTGGGAGACGAACAGGTCCTGGAAGCCGTCGCCGTCGTAGTCTCCAAAGGCGGCGCCCATGGCCCACATGGTATCGCCGGCCAGTCCCGCTTCCCTGGTGACGTTGGCGAACGTCCCGTCGCCATTGTTGTGATACAGAACCACGCCTCCAAAACACGTCACCGCCAAATCCGGCCAGCCATCATTGTTGTAATCGCCAACCGCGGCGCCATTCGCCCAACAGGGATAGGCCACGCCTGCCTTGTCGGTAACATCGGTAAACGTACCGTCGTGATTGTTATGGAAGAGTGCGCTGCGAGCCTTCTTGCCGGCCAGTTGCATGTCCACATCCGGCGCATTCGTGAAGTAGATGTCCGGCCAGCCATCGCGATCGTAATCGATCAACGCCACACCGCCGCTCATCGATTCCACGATGTACTTCTTATCCGGCGAGGCGAGGTGCTTAAAATGGATCTTCGTGGAAGCAGTAATATCTACCAGTTGGGGAACCAGCGCTTGAGGCTGGATGCTGTTCTCTCCGGCCGTTCGATTCTGGGGAGTGGCCGGCCTGGCCCGCTGGGCCTGAAGGCAGACTCCGAGGATCGCCATCACCGTCATAGCCGCGAAACCCGGCCGGATCGCGCCCCTCAGCCTGTCCGTGGCGCACCCGCACCTGCCGCATTGGCTCGTGACCGGCATCTCACCTCGCATTGGGCGGCGCGGCAAGCTGCTTGAAGATCTTGCCCAGTTTGTCTTTCACGCCCTGGTAGTGCTGAAACGTTTCCATCTCACGTTGAGCCTCTGCCGTCCGGCCTGCCCGTCGATACAGCAGGCTCAAACGGTAGTGCGCCGCGAGATTGGTGGGATCGTCCTTCACAGCGTCTTCCAGAAGGGAGATGGCTTCGTTTGTCTGATTCAGGGAAATCAGTACGATCGCCAAGCCGGTTCGTGCATCCGAATCTTTGGGCTGCAGGGCCAGAGCCCTTCTGTAATCCTCCTCCGCGGTCTTGTAATCGCCCTTCGCCGCCAGGATTCCGCCGAGTTGGCGCCAGGAAAGTTCATCGTACGGATTGACCCGGATCGCTGCCTTGTATTCGTCTTCAGCCTGGGCGTTTAGCGCAGGATCGGAAGCAGTCCTCAATTGCTCCGCCAACTCAAAATGCGCTCCGGGCATCGTTGGATTCAACCGGAGCGCCTCGCGATACTGCGCGATCGCATTGGTGTGGTCACCCTGGCGCCCGAGTTCGCCGCCCATGAGCATGTGCATCTCCGCGGAATCCGGCGCTGCCATCATCATGGTCAGCAGGCTCTGGTCCATCAACTGCCGCGAGATTTGATAAGCGACGAGCAGGATTTGCGGGTTTTGGGGGGCCAGTTCTTCCAGCTTTGCGGCCACGGACAGAGCTTTGTCGAGTTGTGCTGCAGCGGAGTAGAGTTCGACCAGTTCTAATCCGGCCTGAATCTGGATCTTCTTGTCGTCCAGCTTGGAAAATGCAAGCTCCAGATGGTTCTGCGCCGTTTTCGGATCCCCGGTCCGCTTCTCCGCGATTCCCATCAGCGCCTCGATCCGCCAGAGATCCGGCTGCATCTGCAATGCGGCCCGCATGGGAGGGATCGCTTCGGAGTAACTGCCCTGAAAGAACAGCAGTACGCCGAGGTTTCCCTGTGCATTGAGGTTCTTCGGATCGAGCGAAGCGATCTCGCGCAGCACCGGAATGGCGAGCTGTGGCTTCTGATCCTGTAGATATTGCTGTGCTTGCTGCTCGAGAGCGGCGACCCGATGCTGGACGTCCTGAGCCTGCTGCGCCATCAGGGCCCCCCAGGGCAGCAAGACGAGAAGTGCCCAGCCGGTCCTCGGAAAAGAATTTCTCACCGTGCATCACCTATACCACGTTCTTGGGGTATTACGCCGCCCGCCCTTTGGGTACGCGGCGGAGTTGGCCCGATTCAAAACACCGTCAACCCCGGAGGGGCTTGCCAGGGTCGCTCCCCGCCCGTACCAAACCCAAATTGATTAGCCAGTGGCGGGTCAGGGGAGGCACAATACCCGCAACAGAGTCCGAGTTGTGGCCTTTTCGGGGCTCTTCCGCAGAGACCGTCAGAGGGGCGGTGCCCCAGAAC
>JADGNS010000934.1 GCA_017883355.1 Candidatus Solibacter sp. | reverse complement strand
CTTCGACGTTCCGCATGGTGCCGCTGTAGGCGCTGAATCCAAAGATGTAGATCACGCCGAGAAACACCAGGTTGACCTTGCCGGGCAGGTGCGCGCAGGTGAACGGGACCTTGCGGAAGCCGAAGAACATGACTTCCATCAGCAGCACCGAGGTGGTGATGCCGTAGGCCAGGTGGAACAGCGCGGTCCCGGCCGGGAAGCAGGCGAACTCCATCGGCGCCATCAGCAGGAACAAGGGCAGGATGGCGCAGACCAGCATCCATTTGCGGGTGGCCGCGAGGTAGGGCTCGACGCCGGTGACTTCGCTGAGTTGGAAGGCCCAATTCGCGCTGAGTTCCGCGGGGAAGTTGAAAGCGGCGCGCAGGCCGGAGATCAGAATGAAGGAGAGGGTGAACGGCAGGATCAGCAGCGCCGACGGGCCGTTACCGAAGGTCATCACCTCGAAAGCGGCGCCGAATCCGCCGTAAGTCGCCAGGAAAAGGCGGTGCTTCAAACTGCGCGTGATGGTTTGGGAGATGAAGTGGAAGACTGCGTATTCCACCGGGTGACGGAGCAGCGTGCGGCGCAGCAGCCCGTCGAATGCGGTGCGCAGGCGGCCGGGACCCGCGCTGGCGGGGGGCGTGGACTCCAGCACGCGGCGGGCGTGGCCGCGGTAGCCGGGAAGGAAGGTCAGCAGGAACACCGCCGCGGCGCACGCGAGCGCGCGCATGGCAAACCCGCCGAGAGCGCGCAGCGGCAGATTGTGCGTGGCCGGGCGTATGTATTCATAGAAGCCGGAGAACCAGAAGCCCGGGAACCAGTACAGCCAATCGGGGTGATGGGTGGCCACCCATTGAGTGCGGGAGGCGATCAGCGGTGTCAGGAACAGGTTCATCACCAAGAGCGCCATGAGGAGCGTTTGCACGGCGACGGAGACGCGGCGGTAGAGCCATCCGCGAAGGCAGGTGATCAGGACGCCATGCAGCGCGGCGGCCGCCAGCGCGGCGAAAAGGCCGCTGGCCAGGACGGCAGCGACGTGGGCCCAAAGGATGCCAAAAGAGTCGCCGCCGCCATCCACACCAGGCCACATGAGCCCGCTGAAGAAATTGACGTCCAGCAGGAACATGCTCAGGAAGATGGCGAGCGCCGCGGCTTTGGCCAGGAAGATGGTGGAGAGGCGCACCGGCGCCGGGGTCAGCACCTGGTAATCGCGGCGGTCCGGGAAGAGCGCGTCCCATTCGAAGACCATGAGGAAGCCCATCACGGTCATGGAGAAGGAGACGAACATGTAGCGGACGCTCACCAGGTCCCATCCGGTGAGGGTGAGGGGGCGGAACAGAAGCACGAAGAAGGCGCCGGGGACGGCCAGGATGCCGAGCGTCTGAGTGACTGACGCTTCCGGCTCTCCCTGGGGCGAGAGCGATTCGGTATCGAAGAAGCGGCCGAAGAAGTGGCGCACCAGCGTGCCGAAAACGCCGGAGGCTCGCGGGCTGTGTTCCCGTTCCATACCAATTGGACACCGGGGAGGAGTACGCAGTTCCAGAGGGATAAGCCTCCGGCAGCCTCCGGCTTGTCCATCCAAGTGAAGCTCGGAATCTATTTGGATCCTGCTCTAGAGTTCTTCCGCTAAATGGCCGATAAGCCCCATAGTGACGCGTCCATTCCTACGCAACGCTGTTCTGGTGTTGCTCCTGGCGGGAGCAATGGCCGGGCAGCGTTACAGCTTCAAGGAGTACGGACAGGATGGCGGCCTGACGAATCTGGACGTGTACTGCCTGATGCAGGACAGCGCCGGGTTCCTTTGGGTGGGCACGGAGAACGGTCTGTTTCGCTACGACGGCCGGCAGTTCCGCGCCTATACCAAGGAGCAGGGCCTGCCCTCGGTGCAGATCAAGGCGCTCCACCAGACGGCGGATGGCGAGATCTGGGCCGGCACCTCCCTGGGGCTGGCGCGGCTCAGGGGGGAAGTCTTTGAGACGGTCCGTTCCGGCCCCGGTAACGGAGCGCACGCCATCGCTTCGGATGCGCCCGGTAATCTCTACGTCGGAACCAACCAGGGCCTGCTGGTGGCGCCGCCGGCCGGGCCGCGGGGAAAGCGCGAGTTTCGCTTGTATTCGGTTGCCGGCCAGGGCATTGGCCGGCAGCACGTCTACGGAATTGCTGTCGAGTCCGCGGGCCGTGTGTGGTATGGCTGCGGGTTAGACATTTGTCTGCTGGAAGGAGACGGCGCCCGGGTATTGGCCGGGTTCGACGTGCCGCGGGAGAGCTGGAGGGGCTTACTGATCGACCGGCAGGGCCGCCTCTGGGTGCGAAGTTATACCGGCCTGATCGTGCTTGCCAAAGGCGCGGGAAAATTTGTGCGCCGCGACGCCGGCCTGCCGCTCTCGGCACGCAACTCGGCCGTGCTGATGGACCGCGACGGCGAGATCTACGTGCCCACCGTGCAAGGGCTGGCGCGAGCAACAGCCGCTGGCTGGACCTTAATCCGCAAGGCGAATGGGCTGCCCAGCGCATCGGTGGACTTCTTTCTGCAGGACCGCGAAGGGTCGGCGTGGATTGCTCTCGATGGCGGCGGACTGGTGCGCTGGCTCGGCTACAAGAGCGCCGAGACATGGACCGAATCGGAAGGCTTGAGCCACGACGTGGTCTGGTCGCTGGGGCGGGACACTCACGGCGCGCTCTGGGCCGCCACTCAGGCCGGCCTCAGTCGTTTTCTCCCCGAACAAGGCCGGTGGCGGGCCTGGAAACACCCGCTCCTGGGAATCGGTCAGACCCTGGCGTTCGTTGCCGGGCGGGATGGCACGTGGTGGGCCGGACAGGCGCCGGGCGGAGTTTTTCACATGGACCCTGGCTCCGGAAAGGCGGAGCTTTATGGCCCAGCCTCCGGGCTGTCCAATGAGTGGGTAAGTAGTCTGGCCACCGACGCGGAGGGGCGCATCTGGGCGGGCACGAGTTCGGGCCTGTTCCGGGGAAGCCGCGGCGCCGCCGGCTGGCGGTTCGAGCAAGTCCAGTTCCCGGCCGAAAACTCAAGGGGCATTCTGGCCCTCCTGGTGGACAGCCGCGGACGGGTATGGGCCAGCACCGCGAGCGGCGTCTGCCGGCTCGAGAATGGACGCTGGCGCCAGTTCACGCGGGCCGATGGATTGCTGCAAGACAACGTCACCTATCTCGC
>JADGNS010000933.1 GCA_017883355.1 Candidatus Solibacter sp. | reverse complement strand
GATCCCCATCACGATGTCCTACTTCCTGAATCGCCCATCGGGCGGGCGCCGTGAGAGCATCGTGCAGGCGCTGGTGTTCTGCCTGGGAATCATCGTGCTGTTCAGCGGCCTGGGACTGGCCACCACCGCGATCCTGGGGCCGTTCGGCATCGTCACCCTGGGTTCGAACCCCTGGGTCAATGCGTTCATCTCGGCTCTCTTCATCGCCTTCGGGTTGAGCCTGCTGGGCGCCTTCGAAATCACTATCCCCTCAGTGATCCTCACGCGCCTCAACCAAGGGGCGGACCAGGGCGGATTTCTGGGCAGCCTGCTCATGGGGCTGACCTTCTCGCTGGCATCCTTCGCTTGCGTGGGGCCCTTCGTGGGCACCTTGCTAGCCGCCTCGGTATCCGGCGGCAAGACGCGGCCGTTGATCGGCATGGTCACCTTCGCCACCGGTCTCGCGTTGCCGTTCTTTCTGCTGGCGGTGTTCCCCTCGTACCTGAAACGCATGCCGCGCAGCGGCGGTTGGATGGCGCGCGTCAAGGTCGTGATGGGCTTCGTCATTCTGGCGGCCAGCCTGAAGTATCTCAGCAGCCTGGACCAGGTATTGCAACTCGGCTGGATCACCCGCGAGCGTTTCCTGGCCGCCTGGATTGTACTCTTCGCCATGGCCGGCCTGTATCTGCTCGGCTTCCTGCGCATGGAAGGCATCAAACCGGACGATCCAATGGGGCTCGGCCGCCTGCTCAGCGGCATCGCATTCCTGATCTTCGCCATCAGCCTGCTGCCCGGCATGTTCGGTGGCAAACTGGGCGATCTCGACGCCTATGTCCCGCTGGGCTCGCAGTCCGCGGGCATCGGCGGATCGGGCGCTGAGAGCGCTTTGGTGTGGATGAAGAATCAGTATCGCGAGGCGCTCGACCGCGCGCGCCGCGAAGGCAAACTCGTGCTGGTCACCTTCACCGGCTACGCCTGCACCAACTGTCACTGGATGAAGGCCAACATGTTCACGCGGCCCGAGATCGCCGCCGTCATGAAGAATTTCGTGCTGGTGGAACTGTATACCGATGGCACGGACGCGGAGTCCGAAGCCAATCAGAAGGTCCAACTCGCCAAATTCCATACGGTGGCGATTCCCTATTACGCCATCGTCGATCCCGACGAGAAGGTGCTGGCCACTTTTCCCAGCTCTACCGGAGATGCGGCGGAGTACCTGGCGTTCCTGAACAAGCCCGCCTCGCAAGCCGCCGTGACTGCCGCGGCCCCCGCGCCGCAGCCCTCCTCGCTGCCCCAGGCAACGAAACTGGAAGGCGGCAGCATCGATACCGCCGCGCTTTCCGGCAAGGTCGTAGTGGTCAACTTCTGGGCCACGTACTGCGTGCCCTGCATTAAAGAGATCCCCAGCTTCAACAAGCTGCACAAGGACTTCGCCGCACAGGGCGTCGCGGTGCTGGGCATTTCGATGGACGACGAGGTCGCGCGAGTACAGCCCTTCCTCAAGAAACACCGCATGGATTACCCCGTCGGTCTAGGGGCAGAGGCGCTCAACCAGCAGTACAAATTGGATGCACTACCGGTCACACTGGTCTTCGACCGCACCGGCAAACAGGTCAAGCGCTTCGAAGGCATCACTGCCGAGGCCGACCTGCTCGCCGCCGTCAAGCAAGTGCTATGACTATCTGGAACCTCTTATGAAACTCAGCGCAATTCTGATTCTCGCCGCCGCCCTGATGTCCAGCATGCCTGCCGCCGCGCAAGCTCCCGCGACACCGGTGCCGGCCGCCGCACCCGCACCTGGGGCAGGCCGCGGCGCCCCTCCCGTAAAATCTCCGGAAGTTTCCGCCGACGGCAAGATCACCTTCCGCCTGCGCGCACCCAATGCCAAGGAAGTTTTCGTCACCGGCATCGGCCAGCGCCTGGCGATGGAAAAGAACGAGCAAGGCGTGTGGACGGCCACCACAGACATCCTGAAGCCCGACATCTACACCTATGCGTTTTCGGTTGACGGTGTCACCCTGAACGATCCCGCCAATCCGTTGTTCAAGACCTCCTACGGCAGCGCCGGTTCCAGTCTGGTGCACGTAGGCGGCGCCGTCAGTTGGGAGCCCGCCCCCGGTGTGGCCCGCGGCGCCGTCACCCGCCATTTCTACCATTCGTCGGTTGCCGGCGACGATCGCGACTACTGGGTCTACACGCCCGCCGGCTACGATCCGAAGCGCAAGGAGGCATACCCGGTGCTGTACCTGCTCCACGGTCTGGGCGACGAAGCCGGATCGTGGATCGCCACCGGCGCGGCCAACGTGATTCTGGATAACCTGATCGCGCAAGGCAAGGCCAAGCCGATGATCATGGTGAATCCGCTGGGCTACGGCAACTCCGGCGGACCCGGCGGCGCCATGAGCGCCGACATGCTCCCGGCTTACTCGCGTACGGTCATCGAAGAAGTCATGCCGCAAGTGGAGAAGGCCTACAACGTGACGAAGGACCGCACGCAGCGCGCCATCGCCGGCCTGTCCATGGGCGGCGCGGAGGCGACCATCGTAGGTCTGAATCACCTCGACAAGTTCGCCTGGATCGGCTCCTTCAGCGGCGCCTACGTCATGTGGCCGGGCGCGCGCGGCGCGGCGACGCCCGGCGCAGCGCCTGCGGGGGCAGGACGCGGCGGACGCGGCGGGCCTTCCACCATCGACGCCGCGGCCATGCCCAAGAACTTCCCGGCGCTCGACGCCAAAGCTAACGCGCAAATCCGCCTGCTCTGGGTTGCCTGCGGCACCGCCGACGGCCTGGTGGGCGTCAACCGCCAGTTCCGCGACTGGCTGAATAAGCAGGACGTCAAGCTCACGTATATCGAGATCCCCGAGATCGGTCACGTCTGGCCGCTGTGGCGCCAGAACCTGACCGACCTGGCGCCGCTGCTCTTCCAGGCGAAGGCGAAGTAGGGGGGCAGCCGGCCGCGGTTAGGATCTCGCCCGCCGGCGGCCGTGATCCGCACTTTCGCGCCGCCATTCTGTGGAATCGCCGCGATGCCCTCGGCCACCGCTTCGCGTGCCGGATCGAGCGCACCCAGTCGCGCCGCCGCCTCCGCCCGTGTGCGCACGGCGGACACCGTTTCCGGCGCATAGACGCGCGGCAGCGCCGCCGGGAGGGTGCTGAACATGCCATTCGCCGAG
>JADGNS010000079.1 GCA_017883355.1 Candidatus Solibacter sp. | reverse complement strand
CTGCGGCGACGAAGATGAAGTAGGTGCTGCTGCCGGCGGCCAGGCCCATGGATCACTCAGGGTAACAACGAGCTATCCGAGTAGCAATTCAGGGGCCGCGGTACGGCGCCGCTATTCCGTCCAGGGTTTGACTTCGCCGCCGAGACCTTTGTAGCCGTTCTTCATGCGGTCTTCGATCACGGCCCAGACCTTCGGGTCGCAGCCCTTCCACTCGGCCACGGCCTTGTTTCCGAGGTAGGGCAGGTCCGCGACGCCCATCTTGCTGGAGAAGAAGCCAGAGACGGTGAGATCGCGGAAGCGTGTGAAGAACGCGGCCCAGCGCCGGTCCGCGTCGGCGGCACGGGCGGGCCAGGCGATGCGGTCGAGAATCTGCTTCTGCTCGGCCGGCGTGGCGACGACGAAATCCTTCTGAAAGAGACGCGTCGCTTCCAGATCCAGCCAGGCGAGTCCACCGAGCACGCTGGCAGCGAGGTCCTGGTTGCCATCCTCGCGCGCGCGGAAGTCCAGCCAGTCGTCGATGAACTCGGGGACGCCGGCGACGGTGGCGCTGCCGGAGTGCTCGTCGGCGGGGATGATGAGATCGCAGAGCACCTGCACGGAGAGCCACTGGTGGTCGTTGAACACCTTCCGCTGGTAAGCTTTCTTCGCGGGCGCGGGTGGCGCGGCGTGGGCGTGTTCGGCCTGCGCCTGCGCGGCCGCGGCGGCGGGCGCGAGTCCCAGAATGTGGATGAGATTGCGGCGGGTGACGTCCATGTCTTGCTCCTAGAGATTCCGTTTCTTGATCTGGTCGGCGATGTAATCGCTGGTGCGCCAGCCGAGCGCGGTGATGGAGAGGGTCGGGTTCTTATCGGCGTTGCTGGCGAAGGGAGCGGCGTCGGTGATGAACAGGTTCTTGCAGTCCCACGCCTGGCACCACTGGTTGAGCACGCTGGTCTTGGGGTCGTCGCCCATTTTGGTGGCGCCCACCTCGTGGATGATTTCGCCGCCGCGGGAGATGCTGCCCACCGAGGTGACTCTGCCGCCGGCGGCGACGATGATTTCCTGAAACGTATCCTGCATGTGTTTGGCTTGCAGGATCTCGTCCTGGCTCCATTTGAAGTGGAAGCGCAGCACGGGGATGCCCCACTGATCGATCACATTGGGGTCGATTTCGCAGTAGCTCTGTTCGTTGGGGATCATCTCCCCGCGGCCGGAGAAATGAATATTGGCGCCGTACATTTTGCGGACATCGCGCTTGAAATCCTTGCCGTATCCGCCGCCGAGTATGATGTGCGATCCGCCGAGGAAGCCCGCGCCTGGCATGCCGCGTCCGCCGCCGATCTCGATGTGATAGCCGCGTGAGAAGGGCATTTTGCCGGCCTTCTGCTGCTGATAGTTCCACCATGGCATGTACATGTGCATGCCGCCCACACCATCGTCATTGGCCGGCGGGAGATCTTCGAGGATGGGCAGGTAGCCGTTGACCGAAGCGCCGACGGTGTCCATGATGTACTTGCCGACCAGACCGGTGGAGTTGGCGATGCCGTTGGGAAACAGGCTGCTCTTGGAGTTGAGCATGATGCGCGCGGTTTCGCAGCAACTGGCGGCGAGCACGACGACGCGCGCGTTGACGGTGACTTCCCGGCGCGTCCTGGTGTCGATGTAGGAGACGCCGGTGGCGCGGCCATCGGGGCCGGCCATCACTTCGCGGCACATGGCGCCGGTGCGGACTTCCAGATTCCCGGTTTTCAGCGCGGGCGCGATGTGGACGCCGGGGGAAGCGAAGTTGGCGTTGACCGCGCAGGCGCGCCCGCACTCAGAGCAATAGTGGCAGGCGGGCCGGCCGTTGAGGGGCCTGGTGAGGATGGCGAGGCGCGACGGGATGCAGGGAATCTTCAGCTTGTCGGAGGCTTTCTTGATGAGGCGTTCATGGGCGCGCGGCGCCGGGGCGGGCTGGAAGCGTCCGTCGGGAGTGTTTTCCAGGCCTTCCTGCGTGCCGAAAACGCCGATCAGTTCCTCGGCCTTATCGTAGTAGGGCGCGAGATCGTCATAGGTAATGGGCCAGTCGAAGCCTTTGCCATCGCGGCTGTAGGGCTTGAAATCGTAGGGACCCATGCGGAGGGAGATGCGGCCGTAGTGGTTGGTGCGGCCGCCCAGCATGCGCGCGCGATACCACATGAATTCGCTGCCGGGGCCGGTGGTGTATGGTTCGCCGGGGACCTGCCAGCCGCCCACCAGCGTGGCGTCGTAGTAGCCGAAGGGCTTCTCCCTGGTGCCGGCGGCGCGGTGCGGAGCGTCGTAGTTCCACTTGAACATGTCGCTCTGGCGGGCGGTGTTGTAGTCGCCTCCGGCTTCCAGCATGCAGACTTTAGCGCCGGCGAGCGTGAGCACGTGAGCGGCGATGCCGCCGCCGGCACCGGAGCCCACCACGACCACATCGTAAGTTTTCGGACTGGGTTTAACCTGCGGCAATGGAAGCCCCCTCGGTCAACCATTCTACAGGGCCGAAAGGCTGGGCGGAGCATGGTCCGACCCCGTTACGTGAACCGGCGAAGACGGAACCACACAGTCCGAGCTCCGCTCGGATACGGTAGACTTACGGCTTTCGCCGGAAATCGTCCGGGTTGGCAATGTACCACAGGTAAGTGGTCTTGCCCACGCGTTCCGTGGGCGGGACACCTGTGGTCCACAGTTTGGCTTTGGGAAACTGGTCGCCCAGGCCAAGCCGGCCGGCCAGCATGACGGTGAGGCTGGCTGCATTCCAGCCGGGCGATGGCCGCGTGGGCTGCATCAGTGTGATGGCCGGAAATCCGTGGTATTCCTCCAGATAGCCGGTGATCAAAGGATTGAAGGCGACTTGCCGCACGCCTAACTCGCGGAGGCGCTTGCCGAGCCGATTCATATCCTGACCCCAGTCCAGGTCGGAATCCACCAGAATCTTTTCGGGGTAGTTACCGGCCAATAAGTTCGTATAAGGGATGTAGTCGGGGTGGCTGATGAGAGAGTTAGCAGCGTGTCCGGACAGGAGAGCACCGAGAATCCACAGCGCCCAACGCGCTGAGGACGATTGCTCCCAGAGCCAGGCGGCGCCAATGGCGGCAGTGATGGAAAAGCCGAGATAGACGGGGAGAATATGCCGGACGCCGATGTTGATGTGGCTGGCGAACGAGACGAAGAAGATTCCCAGCGAGAAGGCGAGCGGTAGCCAGTATGCGGCCCGCGCGCGGTTGGACTTATGGAGCGAGACGGCGAGGCCGATGAACAGCAGGGCGAGGAACGGGAGGGGGGTCTTGACGGCGAAGACCACGGGATAGTAGTACCACCAGCCAACCCGGTTGCGCTCTCCGAGCAGATAGGCGGGATGCCCCTCCGCATTGTGCGCGATGACGGCTTTGATGCCGTTGAAAAGCTGCGGGAACGGCAGCGTCATGCCGGTGAAATCCACCTTACCGACGGAGAAGCGGTAGCCGGCCCAGATGACCACGAGCGCGACGGCGACGGCGAGCGCCAGAGGCAGGGCACCCCGCCGGACGAAGTCCAGCAGAGTGCGCCCCGCTGGCCGGGCGGCAACCAGATAGCAGAGCAGCGCGGCCGCGGCTGCCGTGGGGAGGAAGACGAAGATGGAGAACTTGGCGATTACGGCGAGCCCGGTGCAGGCGCCAAACAGGACGCTGCGCCGCGTGCTGGGCCGGTCGAGCCACATCAGGCCCGTGACGAAACTGGCGGCCAGCATGGCGCTGAGCGCCATGTCGTTGGTCGCCAGACCCGCATGCGCGAGGACCGGCGGAAGAAAGGAATAGAGAAACACGGCGATCAAAGCCACCGGCTCGCCGAGACCGGCTCTGGCTCCCGCGTACAGGACGAAACAGGCGATCCAGAAGAAGGGCAGAATGGCCAGCCGCGCGAGTGTCAGATTGCGTTCGTAGTGCCCGTCGCCGTACAGGATGACTGCGCCTTCCTTGTACATGTCGGGCTGGTTGGTAGTGCGGCGGCCCATCAGGAACGGGCCGAGAGCCATGGCGATGCGGGCCAGCGGCGGGTGATGCGGCTCGTAAGTATAGAGGCCCTGATCGTACCACTGTATGCCGCAGGCAAGGTGGGCTGGTTCATCGACGGTGTGGTTGAAGACGGAGTAAGTCGCGACGATGCGCAGAGAGGCGAGGGCCAGCAGGCCCACGAAGACGAGGGTCGCGTGCTGCCGGATCCAGGCGGCGGGGGACAGGCGGGGCTTCGGCGGCCTTGCGTTCTCCTGGTTGCGGTGTTTTTTCCCCAAGGTCTTACTGTACAACCATGGCGGTTCGGAGGAAGGCAGGTGGAAGAATACGGGGACAGGCCTGGGGCCCGTCCCCGGGGGGAGATTAGAGACCTTTGGCGACGAGGAAGGCGCAGAGGTCGACGACGCGGCAGGAGTAGCCCCACTCGTTGTCGTACCAGGCGACCACCTTCAACAGGTTGCCATCGAGCACTTTGGTCAACAGGGAATCGACGATGCTGCTGTTGGGATTGCGCAGCATATCGGAAGAAACCACGGGATCCTCGGTATACGCCAGGATGCCCTTGAGTTCGCCTTCGGCCGCGGCTTTCAGTGCGGCGTTCACTTCCTCGGTGGTGGCGGGAGTGTTCAGGATGGCGACGAAATCGACCACGGAGACGTCCGGCGTGGGGACGCGCATGGAGTAGCCGTCCAACTTGCCCTTCAACTCGGGCATGACGATGCCGATGGCCTTGGCGGCGCCGGTGGTGGTGGGGATCATATTGATCGCGGCGGCACGGGCGCGGCGGAGATCCTTGTGGGGGTAGTCGAGCACCTTCTGATCGTTGGTATAGCTGTGGATGGTGGTCATCGAGCCCTTTTGCACACCGAACTTCTGGTGGACGACCTTAACTACGGGCGCGAGGCAATTGGTGGTGCAACTGGCGTTGGAGATAATGTTGTGCTTGGCCGGGTCGTAAGCGGCATTGTTGACGCCGAGGACGAGCGTGACGTCTTCGTTCTTCGCCGGAGCCGAGATAATGACCTTCTTGACGGAACCTTTGAGGTGCTTGGAAGCGTCCTTGCCATCGGTGAAGAAGCCAGTGGATTCGACGACGATTTGGGCGCCGACGCCGGTCCAATCGATTTCGGCGGGATCCTTGGTTTTGAAGACCTTGATGGTCTTGCCGCCGACGGTGATCGAGTTCTCGTCGTGGGTGACGGTTTCCGGCAAAGGTCCGAGAACGGAATCGTACTTGAGCAGGTGCGCAAGCGTTTTGGTGTCGGTCAGGTCATTGACCGCCACGAATTCGATGTCGTTGTTATGCAGACCCGCACGAACGACGTTCCGGCCGATCCGGCCGAAGCCATTAATACCTACTTTGACTGCCATTGTTTCTCCTGTTTGAAATGAGGGATCGGATGAATATTTAGGATATCAGGAGGCGGTATCGCAGGCAAGCCGGCAATTCAGAGAAAAACATCTGAAAATAAACATGAGACTCACACTGGGGCGCGGCCACTTGTCCCAGCGGAGCGCGCCCGACTACGAAGCGCGTTTTTGCGGCATCATGGAAATATCGAGATGCCGTCTGACGCAGTGCCCCAACCCCACGTCAATCCGTGGATCGTCGCCGTTGCCGTGATGTTCGCCACCTTCATGGAGGTGCTGGACACGACGGTGGTCAACGTTTCGCTGCCGCACATCGCGGGCAGCCTTTCGGTGAGCACCGATGAAGCCGCCTGGGCGCTGACGTCGTACCTGGTGGCCAACGCCATCATCCTGCCGATGACCGGCTGGATCGCCAATTTCTTCGGGCGCAAGCGCACCCTGCTGGCCGCGGTATTCGGCTTCACGTCCGCCAGTTTTTTGTGCGGGCTGGCCACCTCGCTCCCCATGCTGATTTTGTTCCGGGTGGTGCAGGGCGCCACCGGCGGAGCGCTCCAGCCGCTTTCGCAGGCGGTGATGCTGGAAGCCTTCCCGCCGAGAGACCGGGGCAAGGCGATGGCGTTTTGGGGACTCGGCATCGTGGTCGCCCCCATGCTCGGCCCCGTGATCGGCGGCTATCTCACCGATAACTTCAGTTGGCGCTGGGTCTTCTATATTAATCTGCCGGTGGGCCTGGCGTCGGTGATCATGACGCGGCTGTTCATCTTCGATCCGCCCTACATCGGGCGGCAGAAACGCGGCATTGATTTCTGGGGAATCGGCATGCTCGCCCTCGGGGTGGGCGCGCTGCAGGTGATCCTGGACAAAGGGCAGGAGGACGACTGGTTCGCCGCCAACTGGATCGTGATCGCCACGGTGGTATCGGCGGCGGCGCTGATTCTCTTCGTGGTGCACGAGTTGCACACGCCCGACCCGGTGGTCCACCTGCGCGTGTTCAAGGACCGCACCTATGCAGCCGGGGTGTTTCTGATGACCATACTCGGCTTCGTGCTCTACGGCAGCCTGCTTTTGCTGCCGGTTTTCCTGCAGACGATGCTGGGCTATCCGGCGTTGAATGCCGGCATCGCGATGGCGCCGCGTGGGCTGGGGAGCTTCCTGATGATGCCCCTGGTGGGCACGGTGCTCGGGCGATTCGACCCGCGGAAGGTGCTGGCCGTGGGACTGGTGGGCGCGTCGTGGACGCTGTATCAGCTTTCCAACATCAATTTGAGTGCCGGGTACTGGGACATCTTCTGGCCGCAGTTCGTGCAGGGCGCGGCACTGGCGATGCTCTTTGTGCCGCTGACCACGGCCACGATGGACCCGATCCCCAAGGAAGAGATGGGGAACGCCACCAGTATGTTCAACCTGATGCGCAATCTGGGCGGCGGTTTCGGAATCGCCGCGGCCACTACGTTCCTCTTCCGCCGCCAGCAGTTCCACACCCAGCGGCTGGGCGAACACGTGAGCATGTTGAACGCGCAGACCCAGGCGTTTTTCGCGGGTACGCAAAGCACGATGATGAGGCACGGCGGCGACCCCGTGGCGGCAGCGACGCAATCCTATGTGGCGCTGTGGGGAACGGTACAGCGGCAATCGGCGATGCTCGCCTTTGTGGACACGTTCCGGGCCATGGCGATCGTGTTTCTGCTGGTGATGCCGTTCCTGTTCATTATGAAAAGGCCGAAGCACCACCGCGCTGCCGGTCCCATGCATTAAAAGGCGCGTGTGGCAGCGCGGGGCGCGCAAGGTTAAGGTACGGTTAACCGCATTGTCACGAAACTGCAACAACTCAACGGATACCATTCGGCATCTCGACTAAATTCCATCAGGGAGGAAGTGTGAATTCTGTGCTGAACCGTTGGAGCCGTGTGCTCGCCGTGTCTTTGTGTGGATTCGTCCGATTGCTGGCTCAGCCGAGCGATGCCGCGACCGTGACCGGGACCGTGCTGGACATCGCTGGCAAGGGAATTCCCAGTGCCGCCATATCGGTGAAAAGCGAAGCCAATGGCTCCGCCCGCCAGACGATGAGCGGCACGGATGGCAAGTTTTCCGTGGCAGGACTGCCCGCCGGCACGTACTCGATCGAGGTAACGGCGCCGAGTTTTGCGACCAGCCGCCGCAGCGGACTCAAGCTTGCCGCCGGCGGAACGGAGAATGTCAGCATCTCACTCAACGTCGGGGAACTGTCGCAGACCGTGACCGTCGAAGGGACAGTTTCGGTGGCGGCGGAGATGGCGCCGTCCCAAAGCACCCTGGAAGCACGCTCGGCGAAATCGGAGATCAGCCCGGAGTTCATCCAGAACTTCTCATCGCCGGTGGCGGATTACACCGAGCTGCTCAATATGGCGCCGGGCACGTTCAGCGTCAATCCGAATGGTATCGGCCTGGGCGACAGTAAAACCTATTTCCGCGGCTTCGCCGATGGCCAGTACACCATGACCGTGGACGGCATTCCGTTCAACGATACCAACAGTCCCACCCACCACTCGTGGGCGTTCTTCCCCGGCCAATTCATCGCCGGCATCGATTTCGACCGCAGTCCGGGGTCGGCCTCGACCATCGGGCCCACCAACTTTGGGGGCTCGATCAACATGTTGTCGCGCAGCGTGCCGTACGGCATGAATATCAAGGCGAGCGCCATGTACGGATCTTTCAACACTCGCATGCTCGCGTTGGATCTCGATTCCGGACAGTTCGGCGGCAAGAGCAAGAAATCAAGCTTCGTGATCAACCTGCACCAGATGTTATCGGACGGATATCAGACTTATAACTATCAAAAACGCATTGCCGGCTTCCTGAAATACCAGTACCGGCTGAGTGACCGGACCACCTTCACGGTATTCGCCGGGCTGGTGGATCTGTGGACCAATACGCCCAACACCAAAGGGCCAACCCGCGCCCAGGTGGACCAATTCGGCGACAACTACCTGATGAGCGGCGACCCATCGAGAGCGGATTATTACGGCTACAACTTCTACCACGTGCAGACGGACTTCGAGTACTTCGGCATTAAGAGCGATCTGGGCCGCGGCTGGAAGCTGGATACTAAGATGTACACCTACCGGTACTGGAATAAGCAGAACTACAACGGCACCACCATCACCAAGACCAGCGCGGTCGACAAACTTAACGGTTACCGCAAGGTAGGCGACGTGCTGGCGGTGAACCACGAATCCGCCAGGGGTATCTTCCGTACCGGTCTTTGGTTCGAGTGGGCCTATACCGACCGCTATCAGATTCCGAGCGATCCCAGGACCTGGGTGGATACGCCACTGGGTAACTTCCACGAACAGTTCATCACTAAGTCTTTCCAGCCATTTGCCGAGTATGAATACAAGATCACGCGAGATCTTAGCCTGACGGGCGGGCTCAAGCTGGCTAACTACAACATGAATTTCACCCAGTACGCCGACAACGGCAAAACGGTGGGCAGCCTCAATGGAGCGCCGTACGTAATCCATGACGCCACCTTCCGCTCCTGGATGCCGTCGCTCGATGCGCGCTACAAGTTGCAGACCAACTGGACGGTGTACGCGCAATTCGCCACGGGCAGCGTGATTCCGCCCACCAACGTGTTCGACACAAAGGGTGCGCTGGTCGCGGTCTTGCCGAAACCCACCACCACCAAGACCTACCAGCTTGGTTCGGTGTTGAAATTCAATCGGGTCACGCTGGATGTGGACGGCTATTACAGCCACTTCCAGAACCCATACTCGAACGCCCCCGACCCTTCCGGAGAGCCCATCTATTACCAGACCGGCCCATCGAATACGAAGGGTGTCGAAGCGGAAAGCAATATCCTGATCGGATATGGATTTAGCCTGTATCTCAATGGCACTCTGGGCTCCGCGAAGTATCAGAACACCGGCCTATGGGTACAAAACGCGCCGAAGAATACCGAGACCATCGGTTTCACTTACCAGTTGAGGGGCTGGGATCTGGGTTTCTTCAATAAGCGCATCGGCGCCATGTACAACGACAATGGGAGCACCAATCAGGCGGTCGCGATCGACCCATTCAACGTGACCAACCTGTTCCTGAATTACACGGTCAGAGGCGACTCATACCTGCGGGGAACCAAGGTCCGGTTCGGTCTCAACAATCTGCTGGATAAACACAGTATCGTCGGCGTGAACCCGGCCCTGGCAAGTTCGGCGGTGTCGCCCAACGATATCCTGACGATGCTGCCGGCGCGCAGTGTTTCACTGACCGTGACCTTCGGCTACGCCCCGGCACACTGAGGTGGCATGCCCGTATCCGAGCTTCGCTCGGATACACAAGGCGGAGCCATGCCACTACTTCACCCGCGCCAGGACGCGCTGTACGGCGGCGCGCACACGCGCATCCTGCGGCGCAACGGACGCTTCGTTGGAGAAGGGCGCGAAGATCAGGCCGCGCGGATTGACGCCTTCGGGCAGCGCGGCCTCTCCGCTGAGCGCCAGGATGGTGACCAGCTTGCCCAACGCGATGGCCTGCACCGGAAAGGAGCGCACCATCTCGCCGCGCTTCTGCAATCCGTGTGCGGGCTCTACCATCTGGAAGGCGGCGCGGATGCCGCCCGCGACCGCGGCCCCATCGGTGCACCCCGCGCGGGAGAGCGCGCCGTCCGGGCTCAGGTTTCCCAAACATCTTTCGCCGGCGCCCACGGACAGCGAGCGATGGCCATAGCGGACCTCCACCGGCTCCAGGGCACTGACCGCGGCGGTGATGGCCGTTACCAGATCCTCGGGCTGCTCGGGGCGGGCGCCGATTCCGCTCCAGTGGAGGAGCAGCCCGGGACGCTCCAGATCGATCGATCGGAGTAATTGCGCGGCCACGAAATCGGCCACCGCCTGGGTGATGGGGAATTC
>JADGNS010000932.1 GCA_017883355.1 Candidatus Solibacter sp. | reverse complement strand
TGGAAGTACTCCACCGGAGGGGGCGCGGCTTTCTTCTCCTCGGCCTTCCTTTCCCCGACCGAAGCCGGGCCGCACGCCGCCGTGAGCAGGACTGCCGCGAAAATCAGAACCATCGGTTGGCAGGCGAAAGCGCCGGCAAAAGCGCCTGCCCCACAAGTGGGACAGACGGGGTACCCTTTGGGTCCGTCTGTCAACCCGGCGGCCCGTCTCATTGCACGCGCGCCGCGGTGTTTTCGACCTGAGTGTTCATATTGAAACCCTTTGAGTTCCCCAACTCCTCTATGCGGATTGGCGGCCGCTTTCGCGGCACCAGCCGGTGAGTGTTTGTAAGCGTACTAGCTTCTGGAATTGCCTGTCAAGGCGAGAATGACATTGTATTGTCCGGTTACTGCTTGACACCGGGGGGTATAGGAGATATGCTTGTCCCACTACCAGGGCGTTGATACGTTTCAAGGGAGTTTGAATGCAAGCGACCGTGAAGTCGCCGAACAGGGTCACAAGCTCGACCGCATCGCATTCAGTGTCCTCAAACGACTTGTTGGTGTCTTTTTTCATAGCCGGCGGAGTCCTTTCGCAGGCTCAACCAATCCAGAGAACAATTTGGGGGAGTACATGAAGAGAGTTGCTTGTCTCATAACGGTATTGATTTGTCTGCTGGCAGCGCTGCCCGCAGTTTACGGCCAGAGCGTCACTGGTCAGATTTCGGGAACCGTGGTGGATTCTGCCGGCGGCACCGTTCCGGGCGCCACGGTCCAGTTAACCCACGATGCCTCTCAGCAAGTGCGCAAATACACCACCGAGGCGAACGGCTCGTTCATCTTTACCGGCCTCGTCCCGGGTTCGTATAGCCTGCATGCCGCGCAGTCGGGCTTCAAGGGTTACGATCAGAAAGGCGTCACCGTCGCCGCGCAGGAACGCGTCGACTTGCATGAGATCCACCTCCAGGTCGGCGATGTGACCAGCACGGTCGAAGTGGCTGCCAATACCGTGCACGTTGCCACCGACAGCTCCGACCGCTCGATCTCTCTTAACACGATGCAGATCGAAAACATGCCGACGCGCGGACGCAATCCGGTGAGCCTCATTATGGGGATGCCGGGTGTGCAGGCCACTGGGTCGGGCGACTACCGCGGCTGGAACGGCGGCGGCATCCCGGGCGTCAACGGCGGACAGCAGGGCCAGATCATCCTCAACTTTGACGGCGCGGCCAGTCAGGACTCGGGCAACCTGAATCCCGGCTATATCTCCCCCAGCGTGGATGCCATCGGCGAGGTCCAGCTGCTGACCTCCAACTACACGGCGGAATACGGCGGGCGCACCGCCGGCCAGTTGACCCTGACCACCAAGAACGGCTTGCCCCAGTTCCATGGCACCGCCTACTGGTACTACCGCCACGAATCGTTCAACGCCAACACTTTCTTCAACAACAAGCAAAGCGTGGCGAGGCCGCGGTATCGTTATCAGAATCCCGGCGGCACCATCGGCGGCCCGCTGATCATCCCGGGCACGCGGTTCAACAAGGCCCGGCAGAAGCTGTTCTTCTTCTTCTCGTTCGACAAGCTGTATAACAACACCGTCAGCCTCGCCACGAACACCATGCCTTCGGCGCTGGAGCGGGCGGGCGACTTCTCCAAGACGGTGACTACCACGGGCGTGCAGGTGCCGGTCTTCGATCCCCTCACGCAGACGGTCTTCCCGGGGAACATTGTCCCCACCAACCGCATCAGCCCGCAGGGGCAGGCCATGCTGAACCTCTTCCCGCTGCCCGATCCGTTGGGACTTAACCTGGACCCGACGGGCAACCGCGGGTACAACTTCCGGTACCCCCAGCAGCAGATAAGACCGCTGGATGACAAGATTCTCCGCATTGACTATAACTTCTCGCCCAAGGTGGTGACCTACGCGCGCCTGCTGCAGGACTACCAGGCGCAGAACGGCTACAACGTCACCGTGGGCCCCCCCGGCGGCGCCTGGGGTCAGTTCCCGGCCAGCTACCACGTGCAGGCGGCGGGCGCCCTCGGTACCATGGTCTACACCTTCAGCCCGAACCTGATCAACGAACTCAGTTGGGGCATCAACCGCGGCAAGCAGGGTGTCAATCCTACAACCGACGACGCCAGCAACAAGAACAACGGCGGTGCCAGGACCTACGCACAGAGCCTGCTGCCCCTGAAGGACTCCAGCGGCAACGCGCTCACCCTGCCGCGCATCAACCAGACCAGCAACCTCCTCAATCTGCTGCCGGCGGTGAACTTCGGCTTCCCCAGCACCGGTTTCAGCGCGCAGTCCTCCGGCCAGGGCATCTCCGGCGCTCCGCTGTTCAGCCTGGACAGCCGCTGGCCCTTTGGCGGCACCGACCAGTTGCAGACCCTGCAGGACAAAGTCACCTGGGTCACCGGCACGCACATGCTAAAGGCCGGCTTCTACCTCGAGAAAATGGCCCGCAACGTCAGCGTGTACTCGGTGTACAACGCTGCCGGAACCTACTACTTCGGCTCCGACCGCTCCAGTTCGCTGGACACCAACTACCCCTACTCCAACGCCCTGCTGGGCAGCATCTTCGCCTACGGCGACGACAATACGAAGCTGGTGAACCACGCCCACTACACGCAGATCGAGTGGTACGTGCAGGACACGTGGAAGGCCAGCCGCCGGCTGACGTTCGACTACGGCCTGCGCTTCTACCGTGTGGGCGACCTGAACTCGGCGCGCAACACGCTGGGCCTGTTCGATACGGCATCTTACGATCCCAACAAGGCAGGCCAACTGCTCTACCCGGGCTGTTCCACCGCGGTAACCACCACCACCTGCCCGACGGCCAATAAGATCGCGATCAACCCGAAGACGGGTGCGACCTTCCCCTACGTCCGGCAGGGCACCTTCGATACCTCTTCCTACACCACCACCCCGTTCACCGGGATCAAGTATTACGACACCCACTTCTTTAACGTGGCCCCGATTCAGCTCGGACCGCGCGTGGGCTTCGCGTGGGACGTGTTCGGCGATGGCAAGACCGCCATGCGCGGCGGCTACGGCATCACGATCGGGCGCAACTGGAACGTGGACTGGATCGGCGCGCTGGGCGCGGGCCAGGGCCCGTTGATGGTACCGCCTAACTTCCTGTCCCCCACCGCCGTCTACACGAGTTTCCAG
>JADGNS010000931.1 GCA_017883355.1 Candidatus Solibacter sp. | reverse complement strand
TAAATTCGGAACGCCGCAGTCCCACGGCCGCAACCGACCCAAACCGAGCGCAATGCATCTTATCAATTTCGCTCCGCTACGCACCCCCGGCGGGGGTGCGATCGGAGCGAGTTTAGTGGTAAAAACGATTCGCTGATCTCCCTGCTCGTTGCAGTCGAGGGCAACGGCGCGCTGGAAGTGGGCATGGTGGGAAGAGAGGGCATGGTCGGAATCCCGCTGGCGCTCGGCACGCCGGCTTCCCCGGTGCGCGTCCTAGTGCAGGGCGGGGGAAGCGCGATGCGGATGAGCGGCAAGCGCCTCGCGCGCTGGCTCCTGATGGTGCGCGATCGCGTCGGGCACAACGAATTTCGCCTCACCCAGGAATTCCTTGCCCGGATGCTGGGCGTGCGCCGGGCCGGAGTGACCGACGCGGCGGGCAGCTTGCAGCGCCGCGGTCTGATTACCTACAGCCGCGGCAGGATCAAGATCCTGAACCTGGAAGGCGTGCGTGAGGCGTCTTGCGAGTGCTACGAGGTGATCCGGAAGATAGAGAACGCTCCGGCCCGCTAGCCGGCCGCTGCCCGGGCCCCGCGGTCCGGCCCCTCCAGCCACCACACCGCTTCGGCTTCGCTCTCGAACAGCTTCGCGTCGACCCCGGCCATCGCGAGATCGCGCTGGGCATTGCGGTACCGCGCGTGGATGAGCGGCGTTCCGGCCACCAGCGCGATTTTGAAATTGGACGGAATCCCGGCGAGCAGGATGGTGGTGAAGGCATCGCGCAGCGCGCGCTCGCCCGCCGTACGGCAGCGGACTTAAACGCAGACCTGCAGCGCAAGGCGGCCGCTCATAGCTCGAGCCGTGGGCGGCGCGCGCGCCACAGCGCCACCGAGCCGACCAAAGTGCACATTGCACCGATCAGGATAAAGAGCGTCGGACCGAGGAAAAGATCGAACACGGAATAGACATTGGCTTTCGTCGGCTCGGCCGGCAGGTAGCGCACCTTCAGCCGCTCGCCTTCGTAATAGCACGGCGACAGGCAACTGTGGCCCACGTCGACCGACCATGAGCGATCGAGGGTCAACTCGCTGTCGCCCGCCTTGTACGCGATGATCGCCCGGTAGTCCATTCTCGTCCTGAGCGGATACACACTGACCTTGACGACGCGTGCTTCGGTCGTGACGCCCTTGACGAGCAGGCGCACGGAGTCCGCTGCGAACACCAGGGCGCCGCCGAGGACGACGATGCCGAACACCAGCATGATCCACATCATCGTCGAGTCCGGCAGCTTCTTCCGCCACAGCGAATTGCTCGGTTTCGGGGCCATCGCCTCGAATGCGTAGGCCATGCCGCCATCGGATTTCCGCCCGCAGCCGTGGCATGCGTAAAGCATTGGCTTGGTCAACGTCGGGAAAGCGGCGGCGCCGCACATCGGACAGGGCGCCGGGAAGATGCGCGAAAAAATCATCTGCAACAGAAAGCCACCGCCGAACATCGAGGCGAAGAACAGCAGCGGGTCGATTGGGGAAGAGACACCGAGCGTCTTATAGAGGACGAAAAGCGCGAAGCCGCCAAAGAACCCCGCGAAAAACAGGGCGATCCTGAAATGCATATGCGTAGTCATGCGCAAGAGCATTAGATCCCTCCCGGGCGACTGCCACAGCTTTCAAACCCACGCCTGCAATACGTAGTCGTAGGCCGACGGATAGGAGAATCAATCCGGCCGCAAAGTCTGAACGGCTTGCCGGCGCGCCGCAATTCGTTGCTTGAAGCCGCCCTGAACCGCGCGCAATGCATCTTATGAATGAAAGGGACTTCCCCTACTCGAAGCGGGCCGTAGCCCGCACGGCATCGGAGTGCCAAGATTGAGTTTCGCATCTTCAATCTGAAACGAGAGTGGAAGTCATGGAACAGATTACTACCGTGGGGATCGATTTGGCAAAGAACGTATTCTCGTTGAGGGATAGGCGAATCAATCCGGCTGCGAAGTCCGAACGGCCCTCCGGCGCGCCGCAATCCGGTGCCTGAACCCGCCCAGAACCGCGCACAATGCCAATAATGTCCAATGTCGGGCGATTGAGGATTACGAATCCTGTGTTGCTACGCGCCCACTGGGTGATCGAATAGCCCAGCCTGACCAGCCAGCGTCCGCTATGGAGCAAACACGCAGGCGGCCGGTTGTGGCCGGGTGCGGCGGTCGCTCATACTCGCCGTAAGCGGACCCTGGAAAATAGTGGGGTTATTCGAGTGGCTGGTTACAGACTCAACAGGGATTTCAACCTATCGGCCATGACCGGCCTCTGAGAATGTTGCTTCAAAGCCGACATTGGACCAGCGGCGTTACTCCAGACCGGCCATTCAGTATGGGTTCTTCATCGGCTGCCCAGCTTTGGCCGCTGTGCAGCGATTGCGGTCAACGGTTGAGTTCTGCTGCGCTTCGACTCCAGGCCAGAAGCAGCCACACGGACCGTCTAGGGCTGCAGCTTGAACTCGATTAGTTCGAAGCCGTACAAACCTCGGTGCGGGTCCCGAGTCTCCTCTTTGACGATGGCACGCGCTTTCGAGGCATACCAGTACGTCAAAGTGGTCTCTCCAGTAACCGGGCCCTCTGGCGGCACACGAAAGGGAATTCTCGCTTCAAGCTTAAGCACTTCGAATTCACCGGCCGGAACCCGTAGCTTCTCTTGCCCGACCACTATCACGGCGCCGTCGCCACGACCGTTATATCCTACATCCTTCCAAAGATAGTAGTCGGTGAAGCTCCACTGCTTGCCTACTTCAAGTGGAAAGCTAAGCAGTCGCCGGTCCGAATCGTGTCGGCGTGGCGAGTCGACGACATTTAGGTCTGGCGTCAGCATCAGCGGTTGTCCGTTCTCCGTGCCCTCTATGCCTGTGGGCGCAACCGACGTGACTACCCAGACACGGTCGTATAATTTCTCGGAACGCCCACCTGTTCCAGAAGTCACCGCGAACACCCATCGGTCGCCGACCTTCACATCAGGTCGGTCTGCCGTCTGCGCCAGCACCGAAGCGGGAAGCACCGCGAGCGCCAAGTGCAAGAAAAGACGCCGGACTAAGGAACCACACTCAATAGTTGTCACGTGAGCCTCCTGTTGGATAATTCGCCACGCCAATTCGTCTGGAGGAAATCGAGCCCTGCTTGGTTGTATATCAGGAGG
>JADGNS010000930.1 GCA_017883355.1 Candidatus Solibacter sp. | reverse complement strand
GGCCACGGTGTTCCGCAGCGGCTTCTTCCGCAGCTACCTGGAGCACGAGATTCAGGGCAGCCTGCGCGCCGATTCCGTGCGGTTCCCCGAGCGGATGCGCGTGGAGGTGGAGGTCGCCACGGGTCTGCCGCTGCCTAACGAGGCGTGGCTGACGGTCGCCGTGGAATCGCAGGAGCATCCGGCCGGATCTGGAAAACCGGCCCGCCTGGTGGTGCGGCTTGGAAGCGCCAATGCGCCGGAGCTCGCCATCGGCAAGCCGCGCGTGCACGTGGGGCGCGAGGTGGATGTGTATCGCAACGGCGGCATGGCCCGCCGCAACGACCTGGCGTTTGTCGAGGATAGCGAGGTGAACCGGTCCGTCTCGCGCGAGCATGCGCACATCGACTACGACGACACGACGGGCGAGTACCGGCTCTTTAACGACCGCTGGTACGCCCGCGGCACCGATTGCGGGACGCGCATCGTGCGCCATGGCGTGAGCCTCGAAGTGCATCGGGATACGCGGGGTACCAGGCTGGAGCAGGGCGATGAAATCCACCTGGGCCGCGCTATCGTGACCTTCGTAGTGTAGGCAGAGCGCATTCCGCGACTCACGTCGCGCGTGCTAGCCGGTACCCGGCGTTCCTCCGCGTGATGATAACGTAGTAATCCTATGAAGCGCTATTTCCTGTCATTCGCGATGCTCCTGGGCACCGGGTTCGCGCAGACACCCGCCATGCCGAAAGCCGACCTGCTGTGGCCGGGCGGTGCGCCGGGCGCGCTGGGCACGGAGGATATCGACAAGCCGTCGCTGGCGCCGTACCTGGTGCCCGCGGGGCGGGGGACGGGCACGGCCGTCGTCGTCTGCCCTGGCGGCGGGTACGGCGGGCTTTCCATGGACAAGGAAGGCGACCAGATTGCCAAATGGCTGAACTCCCTCGGCGTGTCGGCATTCGTGCTCAAGTACCGGCTGGGGCCGAAATATCACCACCCGGTGGAACTCGGGGACGCGCAGCGCGCCATCCGCACCGTGCGCTCCAAGGCGGCGGAGTACCGCCTGCTGCCCGACCGGATCGGGATCATGGGCTTCTCGGCGGGCGGACATCTGGCCTCCACGGCGGGGACGCACTTCGACGCCGGAGACGCCGCCGCCGGCGACCCCATCGACCGCCTGAGCAGCCGTCCCGACTTTCTGGTGCTCTGCTATCCGGTGATTTCCTTCGGCGAGTTCGCGCATCAGGGTTCGCGGCGCAATCTGCTGGGCGACAATCCCGATCCCAAACTGGTGGTGAGCCTGTCGAACGAAACGCAGGTCACGGCGCAGACGCCACCAACCTTCCTGTTCCACACCACCACCGATGGCAGCGTGCCGGTGGAGAACAGCGTGATGTTCTACGCGGCGCTGCGCAAGGCGGGTGTGCCGGCGGAACTCCACATCTACGAACGGGGTCCGCACGGCGTGGGGTTGGCGCAGACCGATGAGGCGCTCTCCACCTGGCCCGCGCGCCTGGCGGACTGGCTGCGCGTGCACGGGTGGCTGAACTCAGCGGCAAGGTAGTCACTTGTGCTAGAATTCACATATTCGGCCAGTTCCCTCAGCGAGTTGCCCTGAACCCTCGCTGCTCTCCTCGGTATCGCTCATGGGTGCTAGTTGGTAAGGAAGGACACATGACTGATTCCGATTCCGTGCTGATCCTGATTCTGCTGACCGTAGTGATTCTCGCCTTGCTGGTCCCCCCTGGACCAGGTACACCCTTGCGCTCGCCCGTGCGCATCCGCTAGCGGCATCGGGTACCCGCGGGTGGCTGTTGAGACCTTGAGAAAATCCTCCCGCGAAAGCGTATCCTGAGACCATGCAGGTCGTCCTCCCTGACGTTGAAACCCGCGCCACCTTTGAAATCCGGGCTGAGCGCCCGATGGACGAAGAGGAATACTTTGAGTTCTGCGCATTGAATTCCGAACTACGCATCGAGCGGAATGCCGACGGAGTGATCATCATCATGCCCACTGCCGGCGCCGAAACCGGATTTCGTAACAGCGATCTCACGGCCCAACTGGCGATGTGGTCCAAGCGAGACGGACGCGGCCGGGCATTCGATTCCAACGCGGAATACATCCTCCCCGACGGCGCCGCGCTATCGCCGGATGCTTCCTGGGTGCAGAGCAGCCGGCTGGAGCAGTTCACCAAGGAACAGAAGAAACGCTTCCTGCCGCTTTGTCCGGATTTCGTAGTGGAACTGATCTCCCCGACTGACCGGCTACCCAAGGCGCAGGCGAAAATGCGCCAGTGGATCGATAACGGGGCGACCCTCGGGTGGCTGATCGATGCGGATCGTCGCACGGTCTATGTGTACCGCCCCGGGCGGGAACTCGAGGAGTTGGTGAACATCGATCACCTCCGTGGCGTGGGCGTTGTCGAAGGATTTCGCTTGGAAATGGACGAGATCTGGAGCGGTCTTTAGCCAGATCGATCGCGTAGCTCCGGCCCCTTTGGTTGGCAATGGCCTGCCAAGTCGGGGAGAATAGAGTGCGTATGGTGTCCCTCGACAACCTGCGTCACGAGCAACGCGCGGCGGTCCTCGACTTGGCCCGGCGCCACGGCGCCCGCGGCATCCGGGTGTACGGCTCCGTTGCTCGGGGCCAGGCGACAGCGCAAAGTGACCTGGATCTCCTGGTGGAATGGGAGCCGGACCGAAGCCTGCTCGACGTGGTCGGCCTCAAGCAGGATCTGGAAGACCTGCTCGGTGTGACCGTGGACATCGGCTCTGAACGGGGCCTCCACTGGTTCATCCGGGATCAGGTTCTGAGGGAAGCTGTGCCGCTATGAAGAACGAACTCCTGTACCTGCATCACATCCGGGAACGGTGTGAGAGGGTTGGTGCCTGTGTCCGGATGGGGCGTGACGAGTTCTTCGGCAACATAGTCTATCAAGACGCGGTAATGCGCATCTCGAAATCATCGGTGAGGCCGCGAAGCGGATCTCGCCGGAGCTACGCCAGCGTATGGCGGCGCTGCCATGGCGGCAGATCGCCGGCCTCCGCGACGTGCTGATCCACGATTATCCCAATCTGGATTTGGAGCGTGTATGGCTGGTGGCCAGCCGCGACGTTCCGGAGTTACTCCGCGTGATTGAAAGCTTCCTCCTGGAACCCGGCGAGATGTAGCGCCCACGCGGCC
>JADGNS010000929.1 GCA_017883355.1 Candidatus Solibacter sp. | reverse complement strand
CAGTGCCTCGAGCGCCTTTCGCCCAAAATGAGGCGCGGTGGCCGCTTTTTCGCTACATTTTTTGAGTTGCCAGAAAGTATCGCTGCACATCTCCCGCTTCGGCACTCGCCGGGCGACGTGCTGACGCACGACACCGTGGACCCGTACCACTATCGATTCTCGGATCTTCAGCATGCCGCCGCGGGGCTGCCGTGGGAGGCGCGGTATATCGGGGACTGGCTGCATCCGCGGGGTCAACGCATGGTCACATTCTGTCGAATGTAGCGGCTCGAGCCTAACGCGCGGCGGCGAGGGCGGCGCTGCTGGAGGGGGGCTGAACAGCTCCAGCTTTCGCGTGGGCATCGTTTGGGTACTGCTCTAGCGCGATGCGGAAGGCGCGCTCGCTCAAGCGCGACCGGTTCGCCTTCAGCGCCGCGCGTCCCCAGGGCTCGGCCACCGGGCGCGGGTAATAAGGCGGCTCGGTGTACACCAGGCGGCGCTCCGCTTTGCTCGCTTGCGCGAACTGCTTGAGAGCGCGGGCGGTGTGGCCATCGGCCATTTCCAGGTGGGCTTGGAGTTCCTGGCGCGCCACTTCCAGCTCCGTGGGGTTGGCGCGCCTGGTTTTCGCGCGGTAGTCGGCGAGCGCCCCATCGAATTGCGCCAACTCCTCGCGGGCCTGGGCGGCATTCCCTGTGTTGGCGAAGGCCAGCCCTCGCGCCCAATGCCGCCAAGCCTCCTGCCGCGGACGCGTCAGCACGGGCAACATCTCACCGGCCAGAATGGCGTCCCATTTCTCGAACTGCACCAGAGTGCGCAGCATGGCGAACCACCCCTGCGCCCGCGCGCTGCCCACTCCATCCGCCGCCGCGGCCTGCGCCGGATTCTCCTGGAACTGCAGCAACTCCTTCGCCGCCTCGATGGCATCGTCGTACCGGCCTTCGAAGGAGTACGCCGTCGCCAGATAGTGGACGTTGTGCCCGTGATGTCCATCGCCATAAAGCTTGTCCAGTCCCATCCATCTGCGCTCGTTCTGTGCGGCGTCGGCAAAGGATTTCTCGGCGTCGCTCCAGCGGCCCGTCTGCGAGTAGATGTGCCCGGGCATGTGTAGCGCGTGCGGAATGTTGGTCACCAGTTGCGAGTATTTCTCGCAGCTTGGCCACGCGTCCTTGGCAAACGGGGAGCCTTCAAAACCGTGGATGATGTAGTGGTGCAACCCGGGATGCTCCGGCGCCCTGGACAGCAGGCCGCGCAGAATCGCCACTGCCTCCGTGCTGCCTGGCGCCACCGGCTTCTTCTCCGGCAGGGTGAAGCCGCGCATGATCATCAGGGCCAGATCGAGTTCGGCCTCCACTTCGCCCGGATGCGCCGCCAGCAAGGCGCGCATTCCCTTGACGAAGGCCTCCTCGGGATCCCTGGCATCGGGATCGCGCCTCGCCGCCACTGCGGCGATGTACATCTTCTCCAGATCGGTCGCTTTCCCGGGAACCTGGCTCAACTCCACCGCCTTCTTTGCCGCAATCCGCGCGCGCGATGTGGCCGGCGCCACCTGCTTGCCAAAGAAGGCGCCGAGCGTGTCGATCTGAAATCGCGGCCGCCAGTCGCCGGCGGCGACCATGGCGATACCCCAGTACGGCATGGCCGCCGCCGGGTCCAGCGCGGCGGCCTGCAAGAAGCTGCGCTCCGCCTCGCGCGCCCAAAAGGAATGCATCTGCGCCAGGCCCTGGTCGAAGAACTGCTGCGCCTCGGGATTGGACGTGGTGATCGGCAGATGTACCGTACCCATACCCGGCAGAATTTTCGCGGGCAGCGTGGGCGCGAGCGAGCTCGGCGGCGGTGCGCAGTTGTCGCCGCCCTTCGGCTGCTGGGCGGCGGCGGCAAGCGCGAGAGTCGCGAAAGCAAGAGTCACTGGCACGGCGAGCTTCATGGTTGGTTCTCCAGTTGGCGTGCAATTAGATGCACGAGTTGATCCAGGCGGTAATTCGAGCCTTCCAGTTGAGCGGCCAAACGTCCATCGCGCCCGATGATCGAGGTGGTGGAGTTGTGGCCGATGGAGCCTTCGTCGGCCCAGTAGACTTCGCCGAGGGCCGCCGCCAGCGGAGCCACGTCTCCCGTGAGGAACCGCCAGTTGGGGCCGGCGGCCCAGCGGCGCGCATACTCATCGAGCACCGTCGGCGTATCGAACTCCGGGTCCACGGTCACCGAAAGCAGCATCAGGCTCTCTCCGGCGCGATCGCCAAAACGGCGTTGCAGCGCTGCGAAATTCGCCGAAAGGCGCGGGCACACGTCGGGCAGAGGGCAGCGCGTATAGATGAAATCGAGGGCCACCACTTTCCCGCGCAGATCGGCACAGCGAAGCGGGCGTCCTTGCTGGTCGATGAGTTGGAAATCCGGCAGCACCGAACCGATGGCGAGCTTTTCCTTGGGCGCCGGTATCGCTGCGTCCGGCACGCCGCTCGGCCGGATGTTGCGGGCAACCGACCGGCCTTTGGTCACCGACAGTTCGAACTGGATCCGCGCGCCCGGATGCAGCACCGCCAATTCCGCCGCGTTTTCCACGCGAAACGGCATGAGCATCGCCGGCATATAGTGCGCGATGGCACGATGCGATACCAACATGGTTCGCGCCCCGGCGTCCACGGCCACCACAATTCCATCCACGGAATAGGTCTTCGCAACCAGCGGAACAGCGGCGATTGCTACGAAAGCGATAAGACAGCGCATTGTACCCAGGATTAGTTGGATTATACGTGAACGGAGGCACCGTTCGCTCGCGACGAACAGTGAGCGACTTTATTTGCCGAACCGGCTGGCGGCATCTTGCAGGATCCAGCCGGCAGCTTCAATTAAGGACTTCACTCGGGCGGCCGGTTCGTGTTCCGCCGCGCGTTCGTCGTACCCGTAGTCCAAGAGAATCGACCGGCAGCCGGCCCGATGCCCGGCATCTATATCACGCCAGCGATCCCCCACCATGTAGCACCCTGGTAGGTATAACCCATAGCGCGCGGCAGCCTGTTCCAGCATGCCGGGCGCAGGCTTGCGGCAATTGCAGGCGTCAGCGTCCACATGGTAACAGACAAAGATATCGTCCAACGGAAGTTCGGCCCGCAGGTTCGCATGCATGGCTTCGACGGCTTGGCGCGACTGCTTGCCGTTGCCAACGTCGGGTTGATTAGTTACC
>JADGNS010000928.1 GCA_017883355.1 Candidatus Solibacter sp. | reverse complement strand
TGGCCGGCTTCCCGCGTATCGCAGTGATGCTCGGCGAAGATCGCCGCCATCCGCTGGCAATCCTCCAGGCTTTGGCGTGCTACTGGCACCAGAAATTTCAACGCCAACTGCGCCAAGATCTTGCCTTCGCGCACCTGCTGTTGGATCGCTTCCGGCAGAACCTCCACCAGCGCCAGCCGCCGCGATACCCAGCTCACACTGCGATCGAACCGGCGGGCCAACTCATCGAGCCCGTAGCCGAAGCGCTGCTCCAACTCCGCCAGCAGCCAACCCACCTCCAGCGCGGTCTCGTGTTCGCTCAGCCGCAGCGAGCGGTCCAGCAGCACGGCCGCCGCCTCGCTCAAAGGGATGGGTCCGTTGGCCGGATAGGTACCGATAAGTCGGCTCACGTCGCCCAATGTCCGGACAGCGCGTGATCCGGAACTAACGGCCACCTATGTTCCTGGTAGCCTCACCTGACGCTACTTGTAGCCCTTGCAGACTGGCCGAACTGGCGCTTCAGGCCCGTTCGAAGTCCTCGGGGACCTTCCCAAGTTCCACGTTCGTCATGGTGACGATTGCTCCCGGCCCGACGGAAACATCCGCACCACCGCTCCACGCGTTGACGGCATTCTCGTGCTGCGCGTCGACCGTTTCGACATAGGCGAAGGTGGCCCCGGGCCAGCGTAGCGCAACCTGTTGCGCACGTACCGAGCGGTTCAGCAGAATCAGAGTTCGCTTCCCTGCCGCGCCCTGGAACGCGACCACGAGAATATCCGGATTGCCGCTCGCCGCTTTGACGCGCCACATGCCTGCGCGTACCCGGCGCGAGAACGCGCCGAAAATGCGCAACTGATGACTCGACGCCGTTGGCCTGAACCCATGCTCGGGGTCGGGCACGAACAGCGTCCGCGTCCAACCGTACGACGGCTGAACCACGTTCAACAGGGTCCAGCAGTACATCACGCCGCAGGCATTTAGCTGGGTCAGCACTTTGTGATAAAGCTGGCCCATGGCGAAGGCGACCCGGTACGCCGGGCTCTGAAAGTTGCCATTGTTCACGCACAGTTCCACTGCCAGAAACGGCTTTTCGCCGGTGGCGTCGCGCAACTGCGCCAGCGAGGCATCGAAGCCGTCAGGATCGTAGAAGTGGCCCTGGTAATCGTACATATTCGATGCCGCGTAATCGATGGTCTTCCACACCGCCGCATCCTCGCGAAACGCTTTGGCGGCTGCCACACCCCCGCTGGACATCGACGGATTGTGCATATGGATTCTAGTGGCACTGAATCCCGAGGCATCCAATCCGCGCCGCAGCGCCAGTGCCATGCGGCGCCACGTCTCCGGCGATTGCTCCACCTCATTCTGGATCCCCACGATCTCCGGCGCCGCGCCGGTCTTCTCCCGCGAGACCCGGCAGTAATTCACCATCGCCTCCACGTAGGGGCCAATCTCCGGAGCCTGCGTGAGCTTGCCCTCGGCATTCGGAACCTTGGCCCACGGCGGCAGTTCCCAAAACTCGAAAATTACCTTCCCGCCGAGGCGCCGAATGCGCTTCATGTAATCGAAGTTGCTGGTCTCGCAGTTCGGAAAATTATCGCCGTAATAGTGCGGTGAGGCGTCGGATGCCCGATCCCAATTGGTCATCTCGCGGTTTAGAAGGGCGCCCGCCGGATACTCCCGATGCAGTAGCAGGTTGTACTCGGCAATCGCGCGCCACCATTCGCGCACGCCCTCCGGACTGAGTTCGGCGAGTGCCGGCGGTGTGGTTGTGCCTCCCCACCCCAGCATCTCCTGAAACCGGACGCTTTCATCGACAGTCACGCTCGCCGGCTGCACCACCGCCGGCAGAAGCCTCCCGCGCAACGCGCCCTGCTCCGAGTCCGCCGCAAGTTGATGCCGGTTCACGTCCGGAGCTGCGCGCGACGAAAGCGCCTCCTGCCCATTCAACAGAACCCGCACGGTCAACCGGTGATCGGCCACAACAGTGACCGCCTTCAGATCGCCCCGAAAGGAGACGCTCGATTCCTCAAACAGGCCCTCAGGGTGTCTCCCGGGCCTTTGCGCAACGGGCGGAACCTTGCTCAAGCCGGGCGAGTCGTAGTAGCGTACGGCCAGCCGCACCTTTCCCGCACCCGCCTCCACGGTAAACCCGCCGTGCGGCCCCGTGAAGATCCACCGTAGCGCCGGCTGCTTCTCGCTCCATTCCTCGATCTCGATGGTCCGCTCGAACAGCGCCGGGAGCCATTCGGGAAAGTACTTGCGCGGAGGTCCGGCCACAATCCACCGAGTGCGCGGCGAAGGCGGACCGGGAAAGTTGAATGCATCGCCGCCGGCCGGGGCTTTACTCCAGTGCGGCAGTTCCACCCCTGCGGAGTTAACGGTTTGTGGGCGACCCTGTGCCGCCAGAGCCGGCGCCGATAGCAGCGCCCCGGAAAAAACGCGCCGCGAAACTTTGCTCATAGAACCCCCTGGAAACTTTATAGTAACTTACACTGGCAAGCGCGCTTCCAAAGAGGTGACTGGAAACCTGCCAGACGACGGCCGGCCCCATTCGAACTGTTCACTGAACAGCATTGCGGCTAAAGTTCTTCCTCTATCGTGCCGATTAAATGAATGATCGGCATGGGACACGAATTCGTGGGCAACGGGCGGGCCGCCCTGTCCTTCCACCTCCAGGCCGCTAACACCCTGGAGAGCATCGCCAGAGAATTGCGTGCGTGGCACGCCACCGGGCTGCGCATCGCGATCTGGGGAGGCGCCGGAGAAGCCGCCGCCTTTCTCCAAACCCATGATGTGGATCAACTGCGATTTCCCATCGTGGTGGATTCCGACCGAACCAATGCCGGTAAGCTGGTGCCCGGCACCGGCCAGACCATCCGCTCCCCCGACTGGCTGCTCGATCATCCCGCGGACATCATCCTGATTCCCTGCCATTGGCAGGCCGCGGAAATCGTTCGCGAGATCGATGCAGCCCATATCGCCTGCGAGGGCATCCTTATTCCCCAGGAGGGACGCCTCGTCGACTTTCACGCCATCGACATCGTGCTCGCATAAAAAAAGGGGACAGACACGTCCCTCACACTGCCGGGAAATGCGTCTGTCCCCTTTGGAATACCGCTACTACTCTTCTTTGGCGACGATGACGGTGATTTCCACCGTGACGTCCTTGTGCAACT
>JADGNS010000927.1 GCA_017883355.1 Candidatus Solibacter sp. | reverse complement strand
CCCGTACCGCGGATCGCGCCGCGGAGCTGTCCATACGGTCCGCCCTCGGAGCCAGCCGGGCGCGCCTCTCGCAACAGTTGCTGACCGAGTGCGTGCTTCTCTCCCTGGCCGCCTCTATCGCCGGAGTCTTTGTCGCGTTCTGGACGACGTCCATCGCAACGAAGGTCCAACCCGCGCCGATTGCCTCGCAAGCGTACACGATTCTGGATGTCCGCGTGCTGTCCTTCGCGATCGCGACCTCGGTTCTGAGCGGACTCCTTTTCGGCCTCCTGCCATCGTTATACGCCGGTCGCGTTCACAGGTTCGGAGCGCGCGGCTCCAGCGGCAATCGCGGCTCGCGAATGATTCGTGAAGCGTTGGTTGCGGCGCAGGTTCTGCTCACGATCGTACTTCTCGCGTCTACTCTTTCCGTGGGGCGTGCATTTGTCCATCTGATGCAGATCGATCGGGGATTTGCGCCGAACGGCGTGGTCACCGTGAACGTATCGTTGAGAGGAACCACCCATCAGGACGACGGCCGGAGCCTTGCCTATTTCCAGGAGGCGCTGGCCCGCGTGCGCCGGCTCCCCGGAGTTCGCAGCGCCAGTGCAACCGAGTTCCTCCCGCTGTATGCCACCGGCTTCATTGGAGGCGTGTTTACGGTGGACGGCCAGCCGGACGGGGCGCATGCTACGGTCGTTCCGGTGTTCTCGGACTACTTCCAAACCATGGGCGGCCGCATTGTGGCGGGACGCGAGTTTACTGCCGCGGAAGTGCAGGCAAACGCCAAAGTCGCGATCGTCAGCGAGCGGTTTGCCAGGGAATTCGGGTCGGCGGCCGATGTCCTGGGCCATCAGGTCTTCCGCGATCCACGGAAGATTGTCGGCGTAGTCAAGGGGATGGACTACATGAATAACAATCCCAATGACGCCAACCCGAGCCAGGTGTTCATTCCGTCCAGCACGCCCGGCGGCTTCTTCTCCACTTTCGTGGCCCGCGTCGATGGCCGCGCCGAAGATCGCCTCGCCAGGATTCGCGACGCCATCCAGTCGGTAGACCCGCAGGTTCCGGTGTTCGGCGCGAAGACGATGGAGCAGCGCCTCGATGACGCGCTTGCCCGGCCGCAATTCTATCGGACCGCGGTCCTTTGCTTCGCCGCGTTCGCATTGCTGCTCGCTGTGATTGGCATCTATGGCGTCGTTTCGTATGCCGTCGCCCGGCGAACCCACGAAATGGGCGTGCGGATGGCGCTGGGCACTACTCCGGCTGGGCTCCGCGTGAACCTCTTGCGCCAAGGTTTACTCACCATTGGCGCGGGGGCCATTCCGGGAGTTGCTGGGGCGGTCCTCGCCGGGCGATTCCTGGAAAGCCTGGTCGACGGCGCGAAACCCGCGAACGCCACGACTTATGCAGCTTCTGTAATCTTCATCGCCTTGATTGCCGCCGCAGGCATCTGGGTGGCGACTCGGCCCGTTGCCCGGCTTGACATAGGGGAGATCCTCCGGGCCGAATAGCCGCCGCCGGTGCGGCCGGACGGAAGCAGCCTGGCACTACTGGCGAAGTGCCTGCGCCCAACTCGGAGGGTCTTCTCCTCCTTTGACCCGCCAGCGACTTATCGTGCGGCCGGACACAACATCGCGGAGCATGCACTCCGCCGCGCCCCCGTGCGTAGGGCCGGTCGAGTAAGCGACTTGTTTGCCGCCATCCTGAAATTGCCAGTCCCAGAACATCTGCTCCGTCGTGAAGGTGTGGATGACGCGACCGGCTCGAAAGATGACCAGGCTGCCCGCGAGTTGGGCACCCTTGTAATACGTAATGGTAGGATCCGGGTACATCGCAAGCCAACCGACGGTCCAACGGTCGGGCGAAATCACTGGATTGCCAAAAGACACTTGGCCCGGCAATTTCGGCGGCAGAATCTCTTTTCCGGAATCAAGGACGATGTGCAGCCTTCCGGTCCGATCGACTGAGACTGAATGGTAGTTCGGCCCCGCACCCAAGGTGATTGCAGCAAGAAGAGGAAGCAGCAGATTAACGCGTCGAACGGGTGTCATAGCGGCCAAGACCTGCGTAAACTCTGACCATATCGCGTTTAGTCCCCAGACGTTTAGAGGACCGCCTTCCTCCGACCCCGCCCTTCGAGTCGCCAGCACAGCAAGTACAACAGGACGGGAACCCAGCAAGCTAGCAGAATTGGGTTCACGACATTTACGAAAGCGTGACCCGGATATTCGAACAGTCCCAAGAACAGCCCGTTAACGTGGGCTGCGAGGAGGGCTGCCACGCCAACGGGCACGGCCGCGCGCTCCCATTTGAGCGCCAGGCACATCGCGACGGCATAGATCCACACCAGGCCAAACCAGATCGCTGCCAGTGGCCCAATTGAATTACCCGGCGTACCCTCGCCCATGGCGAAGAGCAGGAAAACGCCCACAAAGATCACCCCGAGCACGCGGGCCGACCACCTGATAACCGTTATTGCTGCATTCTTCCCTTCCCGTTCCGTCTCCATGGAGTCCTCCATTCGACAAAAACAGCCACACCCGCTCATCGGTCAATCCGGACCCAAGGTCACCGCGGACCAGGAGTCGTGACTTGACCTAATACCCAACCCGTCGGCGTTAGTTCGGTCCCCGCCGGGATTCAGCCCGCCGTCGGGCTCATGGCGCGCGAAACACGTCGCGCCATCCACCAGTTGGCAATGCGCCTAAGAGCACTCCCGCCGACGAAAACACCACCTTGCCAAGGTCCGGAAACATCACTCCGGGGCCCGATTTCGCATCAACGCCAGCGCCAATGGCAAGGCCGGCGCCGGTTCCAATCGCCAATCCAATGAGCGTGTTCCGCCCGCGATGCCCAGGCTTTTTCAGTTCGACGCGCCGGATGTCCTGCCGGGAGAGCATCTCCTGGCTGGTGGTCGCGTTGATCGCCAGTGACTCAGCAGTCACGCGCTGCACGAACCCGCGCATGGTCTTCCCGGTCGCAAGGGTAACGCGGATCTCCGATCCCGCGACAAGTTGGTTGAGGTTGACCCAATTCGCAATTGGCTTGGCCTGTTGGGCCGCTGTGGTCGCCGCGAGGACCGCGGCCAATAAGGCCAACAAGCAGATGCGATTCAATCGCCTGGTCATGGAAGGACTTTCTGGCCACTATACGTCCACGCACGTAGCGCCTATTTCTT
>JADGNS010000926.1 GCA_017883355.1 Candidatus Solibacter sp. | reverse complement strand
GTCTTCGTCCCCGCCGGCATCTCCGCCGGCACGGCGCCAATTTCGCTTACCATCAACGGAGCCACCACGAAGGCCTCGACCCTCCCGGTGAACTGAGGCCCCCTGGTGGGGCAGGCAATCCTGCCTGCGGACGCGCTTTCCAGCGCGTCCAGGCGCCGGCTGAAAAGCCGTCCCCAGAGGGGACCCCAGCCAGGATTGGCTGCACCACAATGTTGTATCCTGATTCCGATGCTCCGCCTATCGTTCGCCCTCCTGTGCGCCGCGGCCGCCGGCGCGCAGCCCTTCCCGGTGCGCGGAATCCATCTCGCCGCTCCCCAACCCGACGAGATCCCTCTCGCCGAGCGCTTCATCAAGGACGCCCTGCCCAAAGAAGGCGTCAACCTCCTGGTGCTGGAGATCAACTACCGGTATCAGTTCGCCAAACACCCGGAAGTGGCCGACGCCGGAGCCCTCTCCGCCGACGACCTGAAGCGCCTCACCGCGGCATCGCGCGCCGCCGGCGTGCGCCTCATCCCCATGATCAACCTGCTCGGCCACCAGTCCTGGGCGCGCACCACCTTCGGCCTGCTGCGCGGGCATCCCGAGTTCGACGAAACTCCCGGCAAGTATCCCGCCAACCAGGGCATCTACTGCCGCAGCTACTGCCCCTTGCACCCGCAGGTACACGAGGTGCTCTTCGACCTGATCGATGAACTCGCCGAAGTCACCGGCGCCGACGCCTTCCACGTGGGCATGGACGAAGTCTTCCTGCTGGGGGAGGACGACTGCCCGCGCTGCAAGGGCAGGAACAAGGCGGAGTTGTTCAGTGGCGAAGTCCGCGCGCTGCACGACCACCTGGCGCAATCCAACCGCACCCTATGGATGTGGGGCGACCGGTTGATCGATGGCGAAACCACCGGTATCGGCAAATGGGAGGCCGCCACCAACGGTACTGCGGCGGCGCTCGCATCCATTCCCAAGGACATCGTGATCAGCGACTGGCACTACGAATCGGCGCACCCCACCGCCCTCTACTTCGCGCTGGAGGGCTTCCGCGTGGTGTCGTCTCCCTGGCGCAGAGCGAGCGTGGCGCTGCGTCAGCTCGACCTGATGCGCCTGGCGCGCATGAACACAACCCCGGCGGTGGCGGCGCGATTGCAGGGCATGCTGCACACCACCTGGTGCGGCTTCGGGCCATTTGCCAAGGCCTACTTCGGCGAAGACACAAAGAACGTGCAGGCTATGGAATCGGTAGCCACCTTCCGCGAACTCAATCGCGAACTCCGAAAGTAGGACAAAGTGGGGCAGGCAATCCTGCCTGCGGACGCGCTTTCCAGCGCGTCCAGGCGCCGGCTGAAAAGCCGTCCCCAGAGGGGACCCCAGCCATGATTGGCTGCACCACAAAGCAGGCCTGCCCTATTGCCCGCCGCGCCCGCGTCCACCCGTCTGTTGCTGCGTCGTCGTCGTTCCGCCGCGGCCGGACGCCGGCGGCGTCTTATCCGCAGCCTGCTTCTCGCGATTGATCTCCCACATATCGATGCTCTGGTCGTAGTCGCCCAGCAGGTGTTTGGCGAAGTAGTCCGCGCGCAGCCACGTCACGTATTCGCCCGCCGTCGTGTACCCGTGCCGCTGTCCGGGCAGCACCATCATGTCGAAGCGTTTGTTCGCCTTGATCAGCGCGTCCGCCATGCGGTAGGTATTGCTCGGGTGGACGTTGTTATCGATATCGCCGGTGATCAGCATCAAATGCCCCTTCAGGTTCTTGGCGATCTCGCTGTTCTTATCGATGGTGTACTCGAACGTAACCTTCCCATCCTTGTCCGTCACTTCCTTCACGCCGTGGTGCTTCTCGCTCCACGTGTTGTTGTAGATGTTGTTCTCGTGGTTGCCGCTTTCGCTCCACCCCACCTTGAAGAAATCGGGATAGATCAACAGCGCCGCCGCCGTCATGAAACCGCCGCCGGAGTGCCCCCACATGCCCACGCGGTCGATATCGATCCACGGATAGCGCGCCGCCAACTGCTCGATCGCCGTCTTCTTGTCGGCCAGGCCGTAGTCGCGCAGATTGCCGTAGCCGAAGGTGTGATACCACTTGGAGCGGTGCGGATTCCCGCCGCGATTGCCGATCTCGATCATGATGAACCCGAAGTTCGCCATGAACATCTGGTTGCTCGCCTTGGTGAACGTCTTGGTCACGCTCTCCTGCTGCGGCCCCGGATACACGTACTCGATGATGGGATACTTCTTCGCAGGGTCGAAATCGAACGGCTTGTACATCACGCCGTACAGGTCCGTAATACCGTCATCCGCCTTCACCTTGAACGGCTCCGGGAACCGGTACCCGGCCTGCATCGCCGCGCTCAGGTCCACGCTTTCCAGCGGCATGACGTTCGTCCCGCCCGCGTCGAACAATACGCTCTTCGGCGCCGTGTTCACCTTGGACAGGGTGTCGATGAAATACCGCCCGGAGTCGCTCATGTTCACCGCGTGTGACGCGTCCCCCGGGTCCAGCATCTTCATCCCGCTGCCATCCAGTTTGGCGCGGTAGAAGTGCATAAAATAGGGATCCTCTCCATCCTCCCGGCCGCTCGCCGTGAGGAACATCTCGCGGCCCTTCTCGTCGATGCTCGAGATGTCCTCCGCCACGAACTCGCCGTGCGTGATCTGGTTCTTCAGCGTGCCGTCGGCGCCGTACAGGTAATAGTGCCCCCACCCGTCGCGTTCGCTCCAGAACACCAGCTCCGTGTCGTTATTGATCGCCTTGAGCGGCTTGCTTTCGATAAAGACATTCATGCGCTCCTGGATCAGCGACTTCACCTCGCCGGTGGTGGTATTGGCCACGCAGACGTCCAGGCGTTTCATGTCGCGGCTCAGGCGGTTGAAGTAGATCTTGTCGCTCCCCGAGGCGATCCACAGCGGTTCGGTCTTCTCGTGCTCGCGCTGCCGCGCCGCGGGACGGTCCACCTCGATCTGCATCGTCTGGTCCTTGAACGCGTCCGCCTTGGCCAGCACTTTGGCCTTCGAGGCCACGTCGAAAATCTCCAGTTGCGATTGCGGTGTGTTGGCCTCGCCCGGCATGGCGTAGCTGTACGTCTCCAGCGTGGGCCGCGGATTGGCCAGCGCGCTGATCACCCACAGCTTGGGAATCTTGCGCGAATCGCGGCGCACCAGCGCGAACTTCTTCGAATC
>JADGNS010000925.1 GCA_017883355.1 Candidatus Solibacter sp. | reverse complement strand
ATGCGCTGCGGATTCACGCGCCCGCTGACCACCGCTTCACCCAAGCCCTCGGCCGCGTCGATCAAAATGAGATCGCGGCGGCCGGTGGCCGGATCGCAAGAGAATGCCACGCCGGCACAGCGGGCGTCCACCATCTCGCAAATGACCACGGCGCATTGCACCTCTTCGTCGCGGAATCCCATGCGGCGGCGGTAGGCGATGGCTTGCGGCGTCCCGAGCGAATCGATGCAGCCCTGTGCGGCTTCCTGTACGGCAGCGGCGCCGCTCACATTGAGGAAGCTGCGATGAATGCCCGCGAAGGAGGCGCGCGCGGAATCTTCCGCGGTAGCGCTGGACCGCACCGCGACTTTGGCTTCGAGCAGCCCCAATTGCTCAAGACCGTACCGGACCTCGGAAACCGGCGCGCCCGCCGGCAGTACGCCGCCACGGGGCACGCGGAATCCGTACCGGGCCAAACGGGCCAGGTTGTAGCCCTTGCCGCCACACACCTCAGCGCCGGCCTGGTATGCCTCCTGCCAGTTCAAGCAAGCACTCATCTCGGCAGCGATCCCTTCATCCCTACCCCTCTTCGATCGCCGCCGTCAGCGCCGGAACCCCCGCCACCTTGGGTAGCGGCTGCCAGAAAATCAACGCCAGCGCGATCGTGACCAACTGTACCGCGACAATCAGCCCCACGCAGGCCGGCCACCCGCCGTGCGCCCAGAAGAATCCCGGAATCGCCGATCCGCCGCTGCCGCCCAGGTAGTAGAACGTCACGTAGAGCCCCACCGCGGAGGCGCGCGATTCCGTCGCCGCACTACCCACGTAACTCGACCCGGCGGAGTTGGCGATGAACACGCCAGTGCACGTCAGCGTCAGTCCGAACATCACCACCGGCAGAGAGTGGACCAGCGTGAGACAGACGCCCGCGGCGCCCGCCGTGAAGGCCGCCACCAGGGCGAAGCGGTGGCCAAACCGGTCGATCGCGCGTCCCGCCGTCGGCGTGACCGCCGCGCCCACCAGGTACACCACGAACAGCAACCCGAGCGCCGTCGTGCTCAGCCCGAACGGCGGCGCCGCCAGGTAGAAGTTGATGTACGTGAAGGTTCCCAGCAGCGAGAACATCACGCAGAAGCCCACCGCGTACGTCGCCACCAGGCGCGGGTTCCTCAGGTGGCGCAGCATGGCGCCGCCCACCGGGCCGCCGCGCCGTGCGCGCGTAAAACGCCTGCCCGCTGGTAGCCACGCCCGAATCGCTATCGCTCCCAGCAGATTCAGCGTGCCCAGCATGACGAAGGCCCACCGCCACGATGCGTGCGACGCCACCAGCGCGGCCAGCGCGCGCCCGCTGAATCCGCCCAGCACCGTCCCGGTGACATAAGCCGCAGTGGCGGCGCCGGCGCCGGCCTCCCACTCTTCGTTGATGTAGGCGATGATCACCGCGAAGATCCCCGGCGTGAATACTCCCTGTAGGAATCGCCAGAAGAGAAGCTGTCCGAAACTCGTGGCGGTGGCTGCCAGCAGCGTCGGCACGGCCAGCAGAAACGCCGCGGGCACAATCACGCGCTTGCGTCCGAAGCGATCCGCCACCACCCCGGCAAAGGGCGCGGCCAACGCCACCGCCAGCGTCGACGCCGTCACCACCAGGCTGATCGCGGCCGCCGAAACGCGGAATTCACGCGCCAGCATGGGCAGCAGCGGCTGCGGAGCGAAGAGCGTGACGAAGGCGCAGAATCCGGCGAAGACCACCGCGGCGGTACGGGTTGTCGAGTGCGGCGTGCCAGAGAGCATTCCTTCCATTATGCCGGTCCGAGAGCCGCAGCTATGAGGTTGTCCGCAGCCACCAAGAAAACATGGCCACGCATGAACACGGATGAACACGGATAAGCAAAGAGGTGTTTTATCCGTGTTCATCCGTGGCCATTAAGTTCTTGTTCCCTGGCTGGGATGCCTTTTACTCCCCGAATGTTAAGATAGAAGTTTCCACAGTGGAGGGGATTTCATGGCGGTAAAACCGCGCCGCAAGGCGGTAGTAGTCGATGTGGGCGGGGTGAAAGTCGGGGGCACTCATCCGATCGTCGTCCAATCGATGACTAACACCGATACCGCCGACGTGGCATCCACGGTCAACCAGGTGATGGCGCTGGCGCGCGCCGGGTCGGAGTTGGTCCGCGTTACCGTGAACACCGACGCAGCCGCCGCCGCCGTCCCGCGGATTGTGGATGCGTGCGCCGCCTTCGGCGTCCCCGTGCCCATCATCGGCGACTTCCACTACAACGGCCACCTGCTGCTCAAGAAGTACCCGGAGTGCGCGCGCGCGTTGGCCAAGTACCGCATCAATCCGGGCAACTCGGATATCGGGCGCAAGACCGACGACAACTTCCGCACCATGATCGAAGTGGCCATCGAGAACCGGAAGCCGGTGCGCATCGGCGTCAACTGGGGCTCGCTCGATGCGGCGCTGCTCACGCGCATGATGGACCAGAACTCGCGATTGCCGGAGCCCAAGGAGGCGCGCGACGTCACGCTGGACGCCATGGTGGCGAGCGCGCTCGAATCGGCGCACGCGGCCGAGCGCCACGGCCTGGCGCACGACCGGATCATCCTGAGCGCCAAGGTCAGCGGGGTGCAGGACCTGATCGACGTGTACCGCGCGCTGGCGGCGGTTTGCGATTATCCGCTGCACCTGGGGCTCACCGAGGCCGGTCTGGGCAGCAAGGGAATCGTGGCCACCACCGCCGCGCTGGCGCCGGTGTTGCAGGACGGCATCGGCGACACCATCCGCACCTCGTTGACGCCGATGCCCAACGGCGATCGCACGGAGGAAGTGATTGTCTCCCAGCAGATTCTGCAATCGCTGGGCATCCGCAGTTTCACGCCGCAGGTCACCGCCTGCCCGGGATGCGGGCGCACCACCAGCACCTTCTTCCAGGAGATGGCGGACGAAATCCAGACCTACCTGCGCGAGCAGATGCCGCACTGGAAGGCCACGGATCCGGGCGTGGAGACCATGAAGGTGGCGGTGATGGGCTGCGTGGTCAACGGTCCCGGCGAGAGCAAGCACTCCCATATCGGGATTTCGCTGCCCGGCACCTTTGAGGAACCCAAGGCCCCGGTTTATGTGGATGGCCGCCTGATGACCACGCTCAAAGGCGACCGCATCGTCGCTGAATTTCTCGAGATTCTGAAC
>JADGNS010000924.1 GCA_017883355.1 Candidatus Solibacter sp. | reverse complement strand
CTTGAGGATCAGCACCTCATCGCAGCACTCCTCCACGTCGCGCAACAGGTGCGAGGAAAGGATCAGGTGGAGATCGCCGCGGTCGCGGATCTCCTGAATGAGCGCGATCATGCGAAGGCGCGCGGGCGGGTCGAGTCCGTTGGTGGGCTCGTCCAGAAACAGCACCTTGGGACCGTGCACGATTGCCTGCGCCAGTTTGGCGGCCTGCTTCATGCCGAGCGAGTAGGTGCCCAGGGCGCGGTAACGGACCTCGCCGAGACCGACGTAGAAGAAGGCTTCGTGGGCGCGCTCGAGAGCGTGCTCGGCCGGCAGGCCGGAGAGTTCGCCCATCAGGCGGACGAAGCGCACGCCGCTCATGGAAGCGATGAAGGCGTCGTTCTCCGGCATGTAGCCGATGAGGCTGCGCACCTCGCGCGCTTGCGTGCGCACGTCGCGGCCGAAAACGCGGGCGGTTCCGGACGAAGGTTTGTGAAAGCCGAGCAGGGTGTTGATCAGGGTGCTCTTGCCGGCTCCGTTGGGTCCCAGCAGGCCGATGGACCGCCCCGTCAGCTTGGCTTTCAGATTCTTGAGGATGGTGCGGTCGCCGAAGCGGACTTCAAGGCCATCCAATTCTATGACGGGGTCCATTCCCCTATTTAAACGCAGGCGCGCGGTCCCGTGTTCCCATGAATTGGGCGAGGGGGATGGCGTTCTGCAAATTACCCGTGACCAGATTGCTCAAACTCATGCCCATCAGGTTGCCGCTGGTGGCGACGCTGATGCGGTCGGGCTCTCCGTAAGCGGCGATCATGGTGGATTTCATATTGCTCAGGCCCTGCATCATACTGGCGCCGCCGCGGCCCTGCGGGGCCATGCCGCCGAACAAACTGATGATGGGCGCGAGCGTAGTGCCCAGATTCTGGTAGATCAGGGCGGAGAAGTTGTTGTAGTGATCGCGCGGCAACAGCGCGATGAACGCCGCGGAGTGGGTGATGGACGCGCGGCCGCTCTTCACCTGCAAGGCGCGGGCGACCAGCGTGCGGGTGGGCCCGGCGATCATGTAGCCATCGGCGAAGGTGTAGTGGGCTTCGGTGAGCGGGCTGCCATCGCCGCCGGCGATCATGTAGTAGGTGCGGCCCTCGAAGACTTCCTGCGCGATGCGCAGCGGCTGGTTGCCGGCCTTCACGGTCTCGCGGCTGTAGGCCTCGGCGAATTTCTGGAGCGCGGCCTGCATCTTGACGGGGTCGTAGACTTCGGTCACCAGTTTCCAGGAAGGCACGGGGATGGCGGAACCATCGAGCGAGAGGGAGAACTCGCTGCCCATGGCCATCGCAAGGTCGTTGCGGACATCGACGCCGGTCTGCTCGCGCAGGCCGCTGAGCGATTTCTCAGTGGACGCGGCCACCCCGCGGTTTTGCAGGCTCACGAGGCCATCCACAATGGCGGTGGGGCTTTTCACCACGAAGGCGGTCACGATGGTGGCCTCGGGCGAAACGTAATCCAGCGAGCCCATGGGGGAGGGATCGGCCAGCCAGGCGGCCATCCCGGTGCGGGGGCCCTCGAAGCCCAGCGCGGCGCGAGCTTCCATCTGATGATTGACTTCCTTCTCTTCGGCGATGAAGTAGCGCGCGCCACTGGCGGCGAGAGGCTGCCGCGGTCCCAGGCCGGCGAGGTCGGCGCTCAACAGGAGGCCGGCGCCGTTCTTATAGGATTCGTTGATGCGCGCGTAGAACTGTGTGTTCTGGAAACCGCTGGAGGGCGCGGCCAGAGTGGCCGTGAAGGCGTCGATGGCATCCTTGGGACCAAAAGCCACCATCCCGTTGCGCTCTTCCACCGCGACCCCGGCGGGCAGATGCTGTTGCTTGAGGAACTCGCCAAATCCGGGGCGCTTCACTTCAGCGAAGAAGACCGGTAGTTGGGTCTTGCCCTCGGCGGTGGTGAAGCCGGTGACGACAATCTCTTCTCCCAGGTACTCGCTGGCGGCGCGTAGTTTTTCCAGGATGGGTCCGGCGCCGGCGGCATGGCCGCTCCACCAGGCGCGCAGTTCGGGGCTTTCGGCCATCTTCTGGTTGAACACTTCCTGCGTCTGGCCCAGATAGCCGGCCAGGTTGGGGATGCTGGCGAAGAAAACGGTGGAGGCGGGCAGGCGGCCCAGCAGCTTGCTGGTATAGCGCAATTCGGGCAGATGGATCTGCGACAGTCCGGAGCGCAGGCTTTCCAGTTGCTGCGTGAGTTTCTCGCGATTGCGGCTCCAGCCGATATCGTCCTTCACCGAGACGGGCTCCAGGTTGGGGCTGGTCACGCTCTGATCGCCGGGGTGGAGGATTTTCTCGTTGCTGTCCTGGGAGACGTGGACTTCGCCCTGGATCACGGAGACTCGCGAGCCCTTGACGCCACTGGTGACGCTGAATACGGTGCCGGTGACGGACACGCGGCAATCGGCGGTGGCCACATACAGGTGGCCGGAACGGCGTTTGGCGGCCTGCACGATGATGCTGCCGCGTCCCAGGCGGATGGTGACGTCGCTCGCGGTCTGGGTGCTGGAGAATTCGGAACGTTCGCGGAGTTCCACCACGCTGCCGTCCTTCAACTGCAGCATGGCGTTGGAATCCATGGCGGTGCGGATCTCGACGCCGTCGGGGAGGTCCTGGCCGGCGGCCAGCACCTGGATTCCGGTGGGCAGGATCTCGTAGAGGGTGCCGTTGACGGCCTGCACGATGGCGCGGCCGGTGTGGTTGCCGTACTGATCCACGGCGAACCAGACGGAGAGTCCGGCGGCGACCACTACGGTGGCGGCCACGGCCCAGCGGGCGGTATAGTTGACGCGGCGCGGGGCGGCGGGCACCGGCATGGAGACCACGCGTCCTTCGTAGACGCGGCGGCAGGCGACGCACTCGTGCAGGTGATCCTTGACGAGCAGGGCGCGGGCCTCGGGCAGATGGCCGGCCTTGAACTCGGGGATCAGCGCCTGGAAATCGGCGCAGGTGTGCAACGGGGAATGGCATTGGGCGGCGAGGTTCGCCCACACGCGGGCGGCCGCGGCTTCGACGACGGCGGGGTCGACGGCATCATCGCGGATTTCGATCATGGCTTGCTCCAGGGCAGGATCCAGGGGTTGATATTCGGTGTTCATGCCACTCCTCCCATGTAAGCTTGATATTCCTTCTGCAAACGGTCGCGGGTGCGCGAAA
>JADGNS010000923.1 GCA_017883355.1 Candidatus Solibacter sp. | reverse complement strand
TACACGGAGCAGATGATGCTGGATGAAGGCTACGGTAAGAGGGACCTGAAGTTGCGGCTGGGGCAGTTGCAGGACGCGCTGTTGCGCAATGCGCGCTTCATCGCGGGCATACAGATGCACACCGGGAAGATGACTGTGGAAGAAGCGGTGGAGTTCTTCGTCAAGGAAGGCTACCAGGTCCGGCCGGTGGCGGAGAAAGAAGCCAAACGCGGCACCAGCGATCCGACTTATCTCGTGTACACGCTGGGTAAGTTGGAGATTTTGAAGTTACGGGAAGATTACAAGAAGATGAAGGGCGATAAGTACACGTTGCAGGGCTTTCACGATGCCTTCCTGCAGCAGGGATTCCCGCCGGTCAAAATCGTGCGCCGCGCGCTGCTGGGCAACGATTCGCCGGTGTTGTAAGGGGGCTGGATCAGAGCACGATCCAGCTAGCCGTGTAGGCCAGAATCGCGCCGATGGCTGCTCCGGCCAGCACGTCGCTCAGGAAATGCATGCCCAACAGGATCCTGGAAGCGGCGATGCTGATGGCGCAGAACAGCAGGCCCACGGTCAGGTCCGGATGCCAGCGGCTGAGGGAGAGCGCCACCGCAAACGCCGTAATGGTGTGGCCCGAGGGGAACGAGAATTGATCGGGTGGCAGCAGGGTGGCCCAGCAGTGCGGCTCGAACGTGCAGGGCCGCCTGCGCCCGGTGGCCTTCTTCAAGGTCAGGAAGATGGTGATGCCCGAGGCCGCGGCCAGGGCCGCCGCGCCCACCGCCCGGAAGCGCATGGGGCCGCCGAAGAGCAGGATCACCGCGCCCATGCCGTACCACAGCCAGCCATCGCCGCCGCGCGTGGCGCACAACGCCCAGAGCCGGATCCAGCGCGGAGCCGGCCAGCGATTGACGCGCCGCATCAGTGTGTGGTCGCGACGCGAGATGTAGTTCAACATGGCACCGGGGAGCGTCATAGGGTCACCTCCGCGATGCGCGGGGCCCTGCTCCTCGTCGAACAAGTGTGCACGTATCGTGCCATCCGGCAGCGGGCGAAAGCGGCCAGTCCGGCGGAGTTTTCATGTAAGATTTGGCGTCCGCACCTCATATGCGAGTTGTAGCGCGCGCAGGGTCACATTACGGTGACATTGTGGAAAAACATCCGTGAACACAAACGTTTTCCGCCCCCCACTCATTGCCGCATGTCACAATCGTCATGAATGCGGGTGGATTTCATCTTCTTCGACGCCGGCGGCGGCCATCGGGCGGCGGCCAATGCCCTGCGCCAGGTGATCGAGCAGCAAGGGCCGCCGATGGAAATCCGCATGGTCAACCTGCAGGAAGTGCTCGACGCCATGGACGTCTTCCGCAAGCTGACCGGCCTGCGCCTGCAGGATATCTACAACCTGATGCTGAAGAAGGGCTGGACCCTCGGGTCGCCGCAGCTCATGGTGGGAATGCACTGGGTCATCGGCCTCTTCCACTCGAAGGCCGTGGGTCTGCTGGAAGCGTTCTGGCGGGAGCGGCGCCCCGATATGGTGGTCTCGCTGGTGCCGAATCTGGACCGCGCGCTTTGCGAAAGTCTGGCGCGGGCGCTGCCGGGCGTTCCGTTTGTCACCATTCTCACCGATATCGCCGATTACCCGCCGCACTTCTGGATCGAGCGCCAGGTGCAGCATTTCATCTGCGGCTCGGCGAAGGCGGTGGAGCAGGCACTCGGCATGGGGCACGCCCAAGACAAAGTGCACCGCGTTTCGGGCATGATTCTGAATCCACGGTTTTATGAGATTGCCCCCCTTGCCGCCGAAGAGCGGGCGGCGGCGCGCGCCACGCTGGGTTTCGACACAGCCAAACCGGTCGGACTGGTTCTGTTCGGCGGCGAGGGCTCGGCCGTGATGCGGCAGATTGCGCGGTCGCTGCCGGATCGGCAGTTACTCCTGATCTGCGGCAACAACGCCAAGCTGCGCGAGAAGCTGCAGGCGATGCCGCACGCCGCGCCCATGTTCGTCGAAGGATTCACCAAAGAGGTGCCGCGTTACATGCAGCTTGCCGATTACTTCATCGGCAAACCGGGGCCGGGCAGCATCAGCGAGGCCGTGGCGATGCGCCTGCCGGTAATCGTGGAGCGCAACGCCTGGACGCTGCCGCAGGAGCGCTACAACGCGGATTGGGTGCGCGAGATGGGGGTGGGGACCGTACTGCCCAATTTCCGCGCGATCTCCCGGGCAGTGGAAGAGCTGCTGGAGCCGGCCGCCTACCAACGCTTCCGCGACGCTACCGGGCGCCTGGAGAATCGCGCCGTATTTGAGATCCCGGGCATTCTGGAGCAGATCGCCAACGCGGGCGGCTGAACACACGGAACGCCGGTGTCTTGGCAGGCTTCTGCCTAGTGTCCTTTACCGATGATTACTTCAAGCATTTCGTACCGGTTCTTCGACCCCACCGCCACCAGATAACGGGAATCGTGCGGGCGGCATCGCGGAGACGGAGTGTACGCAATAGGACATTCCACTATAATCGTTTGCTCCACATCAAGGCAGTCGGGACAGAGAGCGTTGCGTTCCCGTAGCCAGTAGGCTTTGCCTTGTGCGCGGTGGACCGCGGCCATCGCCAGAGCAAGCTGCTCCTGGCTATTCATCCACCCACTCAGTTCGTCAGTTCCGTCCTCGTGAACAATTCTGACCTGATATTCATTACCGTGATTGTGCGCCATCTGAATCTCCTTCTAGCGCCGGGATGGTTTCAGGTTTCCTGGAGGGGCTCCACAACTCGACACACCAGGATAGGTGAACTGCGCTGCACCGCCCCAGACGTTGCAGGGGCCAATGCCATCGAATAATCCCAGTATGCGCGCGCCCCGAATCCGATACAAGGGTTTCGGGCGCAACCGGGCATCCGGAACGTGATCATCCGAACACAGGACCGGCTTCCGGAAGAAAGTGGGGTAGCTTCGAGTGGGGGGGCGCCCGACATGCGATAAGCTGATAAGCTATCGATGGTATGGACGGCGATTTGATCGGCGTGTGGTTGCTTTCCAAAGGCCTAATGGCTGGTTTGGCGATTGCGGTGCCAGTGGGGCCGGTGAATGTGTTGTGCGCCTCGCGTACGCTGTCCAAGGGACGCCTTTCCGGCCTGATCTCGGGCTTCGGAGCGGCCACGGCGGACGCGCTCTACGGCGCCATCGCCGGCTTCAGC
>JADGNS010000922.1 GCA_017883355.1 Candidatus Solibacter sp. | reverse complement strand
CTGCCGGAGAACCGCGAGATTCTGCTCTTGAAAGCAACTACCCTCGAATTCGCGGGGCAATCCGACAATGCCGCGCATCTGTTGATGGACATCCGGAATCGCTGGCCGGAGTGGTCCGCAGCCTGGCTGGCGCACGGCATCATCCTGCACAGTCACCAGCGCTATGAGGAAGCGCGACAGGCGCTCGAAACCGCGATCGCACTTGGGGCGCGCCGTCCCGAGGCCTATTACTATCTGGCCGATTGCGAAGTTCACTCCGGCGCGGCGCGCAAAGACGCCGCCGAAGCCGCCGTCCTCCAGGCTCTCACCCTCTCGCCCGGGGACCCCTGGATCCAGTCTCTCGCCGGCCGCATCGCTTTTGCCAGAGGCGCCTATCCACTGGCGGTGGAGCGGCAGCGCGAGGCCGTCCGTCTGCGCCCCCGCTTTATCGAGGCGCACAACCAATTGGCGCAGGCCTACGGCGCGTCAGGCCGGAAGCAGGAAGCGGAGCGCGAACTGCAACAGGTGCGGACCATCCGGCAAAGCGCGCCGAACGCGAGTGGAGACGATGCCCCGCCTTATCTGAGCAGCCTTTTCCAGGGCAGCCTGCTCAAAGGGACGGCACCCCAGTAAACGGAGCGGTCCGTAAGGTCCGTCAGGAGCATCCCTACCGCGCCGTACATTTATGCTAACGTTGCGTTCGGCGCCCCCCGCGCCGCTAACGCGCTACGTGTGACGAAATGAACGCGGAATGGACTCCGATGCGGTGGCCGGGATCGTGGAAATCCCCATCCGCCGTGGGCCTGCTCAAAGGCACACCCATCAACTGGTTGCTGTTCGACAAGGATGCGGCCCTCGCGCCCGTCATCGAACAGGCTAAACAAGCCGGGCTGCATGTCGCCGAAATGGCTTCGCCGCCCGCCGGCGTGGCCCTCCTCGCGGGCGAGTGGCCCGGTGTGGCCATGGGGCGCGGTGGCGGCGGGGCATCGGCCGGTCCCACCGGCGTGCCCTGGGTGGACACCAATTCCTGGAAGATCCGCCTGGAATTGGCGCGGCGTCCGGGCGCCGATATCTGGGTGGACGCGCCACCCAAAGGCGCGCGCATCTTCGCCAGTTCCTACCGCACGGCAATTGCCGACTCCGCTGCCTTCGGTGGGCGTTGGATCATCTCGCTCGATGCCCAACTGGCGGCCGGCATCGCCGATAGCAAGGCGGATGCCCTGGCAACGTGGAAGGGCATCGCGGAAGCCGCCGGCTTCTTCGCCACGCGCAAGCAATGGCCGGCCTATCTTCCCGAAGCCGTCGTGGGGGTGGTCTCGGACTTCGCCGGCGACAACGAGTTCCTGGGACAGGAACTGCTCAACCTGATCGGCCGCACCAATCAGCAGTACGCCGTCCTTTTAAAGACAGGACTCACTACAGCAGCCCTTCGCGGCCTGCGCGCGCTGATCTACGCGGATGCCCAACCGCCCGCCGCCGGCTTGCGTAAACAGATCCTGGACTTCGTCAGTGCGGGCGGACTGCTGATCACCGGTCCGAAGTGGGGCGTCCCACCCGGCACGCCCGCCGCGGACGAACATCCCCGCTATGCCGCGCGCACTCTGGGCAAGGGCCGCCTGGCGATCGCCAAGGAGGTTCCGGACGATCCCTACGTCCTGGCCCAGGACTCGGCGCTGCTCATCAGCCACCGCTACGAATTGGTGCGCTTCTGGAATGGCGGCGCGGTCGGCTCTTACCTGACCGTGGCGCCGGACCGCAAACGCGCCGTCGCACACCTGCTCTTCTACGCAGACCGCGGGCCCGACAAGGCGAGCGTGCGCATCGTGGGGCGCTATCGCAAGGCCAGCCTGTGGACCCCGGACCGCCCGGAGCCGCGTCCGGTTGAAATGGAAATCCAGAAAGATGCCGTGGAACTCCATCTGCCGGCGGTTGCTCAATACGCGGCCGCGGAACTGGAGGTTTAGCATGCCTTGTCAGAAGTGTGGGGCTCCGATCGGAGCCGCGACCGTCAGGGAGCGGTCGCTTCTTTCGGGAATCCGCTTGCTGACGCGCGCGGCTCTGATTGGATCCGTGCCATTAGAGGCTTAGCCAAATGCACAAGCACTGTTCACGCCGAGAGTGGTTGCTCCACACGGCGGCGGCCGTGCCGGGCGCGTGGCTGGCAGGCAGCCCCTTGGGCCGGGCCGTGGCCGCGCCGTCCTTGCAGGTGGCCGTGGCCAAGTGCAAAACCTATGACGCCGCCGAACTCGTCCCCACCCTGTCCAGGATGTTCGATCAACTCGGCGGGCTGGGCCGCCTGGTCGGCGGCAAGACGGTCGGCATCAAGATCAACCTCACCGGAGACCCCTCCATCCGTCTGGGCTATGCGGCGCTGGGTGACACGCACTACACGCATCCGCAGGCCATCGCGGCCACGGTGCACCTGTTGGGCCGCGCGGGCGCGCGGCGTATCCGCCTGCTGGAGAGCCCCTGGGCCACCGCCGATCCGGTGGAAGAAGTGGTGCTCCGCGCCAACTGGGAGCCGCGCGATATTCTGGGCGCCGCGCCCACCGTGGAGTTCGAAAACACCAACTACCTGGGTCGCGCCAAGAAGTACTCGCGCCTGATGGTGCCCACCGGCGGCTACATTTTTCCGGGCTTCGACCTCAACCACTCCTACGCGGATTGCGACGTCTTCGTCAGCCTGGCGAAGATGAAGGAGCACGACACCGCGGGCATCACGCTATCCATGAAGAACTGCTTCGGACTCACTCCCGCCACGATTTACGGGACCGGCGCCGGCGTGGACGAACCATCCCTGCTGCCCCTCGGCGGCCGCGATATGGTCCACAGCGGTTCGCGGCAGCCCTCCAGGAGCGCCCCGCAGGAGTTGGATCCGAAATCGCCGCGCGACGGCGGCTACCGTGTGCCGCGCACCGTAGTGGACCTGGTGGGCGCGCGCCCCATCCACCTGGCCATCGTCGAAGCCGTTCGCACCATGGCGGGCGGCGAAGGACCGTGGATCGAGGGTTCCTCCCTGGTGAGCCCCGGCGTGATCGTCGCCGGCCTGAACTGCGTGAACACCGACGCGGTTTGCATGGGCGTGATGGGTTTCGACCCGATGGCCGATCGCGGCACGCCGCCGTTTGAGACCTGCGACAGCACCCTGCGCCTCGCCGAAGATGCCGGTCTCGGGACGCGCGATCTCAAGCGC
>JADGNS010000921.1 GCA_017883355.1 Candidatus Solibacter sp. | reverse complement strand
CTTGAGTTCCTCGATGCGGACGTTGGCAGGCACTTCGGGCAGACCAATTGGGAAGAACGGACTTTCCATCTGGCCGGCCAGAACGACTTCCAGGCTGTGCCGCGCGCCTTCGTAGCCGAGGATGTGCAGGTGGTTCTGCGGCTTATAGACGGGCAGAAAGAACGGCAGCCCTTGGATGTGGTCCCAGTGGGTGTGCGTGAGCAGCAAAGTCAGGTCGAGGGGCTGGTTGTCGAATTCGGCGACGAGTTGGCGCCCCAGCAGCCGCAGTCCCGTGCCGGCGTCGAGGATGATGATTTGTCCGTCGGCACGGACCTCGACGCAGGAGGTGTTGCCGCCGTAATGGACGGTGGTGGGGCCCGGGGTGGGAATGGAACCGCGCACGCCCCAGAACTTCAACCGCGCGGGTTGGGCGGTGTTTAGCGACTTGTTATCACTGCTTGGGCTTGCGGTCATCTGAGCAAATGGCGCACTTTGGCCGGCAGTGTCGCGCAGTTCAGGCCAGAATAAAAGCTTAAATTCATTGAAAGCGAATGGCACGGAGCCTTACTGTTGCGGCGGACACTGTTTCCATGCAGCCGACCGCAACTCAGGATCAAACGGTGGTAGTGACCGGATTGTCGAATCGCGAGTTCCTGGAACTTTACGCCCGGCCAGGGCGCATCGGCCTGTCCGGTGGCATCACGTTCATCGACAGGGCGATTTGCCGCGCCGAGCGCCACCTGGATGAGCGTGAGCGATGGGGCTCGTGGTCCCACGCATTCCTTTTCCAAGGCTTGCGCCTCGACGGCCATCATTGGGTGATCGAATCCGACTTGCAGATCCATCGCAAGCACATCCAGCTTGGGGTACAGGAGAATCGCATCTCGAAGTATTTCGATGAGGCGCTTTACACCAACGTGGCGGTGCTGGACCTCGGATTGGCCGAAGACCAAATCGCCTGCCTGCTGCGGGAAGGTTTAGAGCTGGTGGCCAATCGGGCGCGCTATTCCATGCGTGAACTCTTCGGCACGTTCATCGCACTGAGACGCCCTGGCCTGCGCGGCCGACAGAATCTGCTGGCGCGCGAAAGTTCGTTGTATTGCTCAGCCCTGGTGCAGCATCTCTTCCGGAAGACCGGCCTCGACCTCGCGCCGGGAGTGGATCTCAAGAACACGACCCCCGAGGACATCGCGCGGACGGCCATCCCGCACGTCACCTATCTGCTCCAGCGCCAGGTAGTGCGGAGCAAGTTCACTGAGTTGAAGACGCGCGTGCGTCGCCGGGTCGGCGCGCGCATCCGGCAGATGAAGCGGCGCAGGACGAAGAGCGCTTAAGCGGGACATTTTGGCGGAGCTGGCAGCGCAGATCTGTAATCTGCTGGCGCCGGAAGCTTTCGCAGCGTGGCGCGAATGTCGATCGCCTGCCAACTGCAAGTCGGCGATACGGCAGATTACAAATCTGCGCTACGCCGTTGCCTCGTCGGCGGCTTCCGCCGGGGCTTCGCCCTCGGCGGTGGCTTTTTCGGCAGCTTCGAGCGTCGAGTAGTAAACGCCGAGGTTGTGCTGGGCCGTCTTATCGCCGGCGCGTGCGGCACGACAGAACCATTTGACCGCTTCGCGCACATTCTTCTCCACTCCCCGGCCGGTTTCGTAGCAAAGGCCGAGGTTGCATTGCGCCGGGGCGCATTCCTGCTCCGCGGAGAGGAGATACCATTTTACGGCTTCCTCGTAATTCTGCGGCACCACCTGGCCGGTCTCGTAAAAGACGCCGAGGTTAAACTGCGCCTGGGGCTCCCCCTGTTCGGCGGCAGCATGGTACCACTTCACGGCTTCGGCGTAATTCTGCGGCACGCCCTGGCCGGTTTCGTAGAGCACACCGAGATTGAACTGCGCCGCCGGATCGCCCTGCTCGGCGGCTTCGCGGAACCACTTGGCCGCCTGTCCGTATTCCTGCGGCACCCCGAGGCCGGACTGGTAGCAAAAGCCCAGGTAACACTGTGCCGCCGCGTCGTTCTGGTCGGCGGCGCGGCGGTACCAGCGGAGGGCTTCCACGTAATCCTGCGCCACTCCCTGGCCGGTTTGATAGCAAATGCCGAGATAGCATTGCGCCGCCGCCTCGCCTTGCTGGGCGGCGGCGTGCATCTCATCAAAGGACTGCCAGGTGCGGCGGTTCGTTTGCATCAATGGCCCGGTTGCTCTTCCACAAATTGTTTCAGACCAGACAGCCCCGCGCCGCCACGGTCCTTGCGCTCGCAGCCAAAGAGTAAGTTCAAACGGCCCGAATTCAAGCCGGGATTTGGAGGGCGCGGCGGGGCGGTGTTAAGGTGGGGATGAGGGATGAGAGTTGAGAGCCGCCGAGGCGCGCTGCTGCCGATAATTGGCCAGTCGGGGCGCCTCAGGAATTAGGCACCGGTTCGGCCAGGAGTTGGCGAAGGACGTCGGCGGCGGAGTAGGAGTTGCGGCCGGGCGTCAGGAATTGGGCGATGTGAGCCAGGTCGTCACCGGCGGTGACCAGCGGAAGCTCGGCCGCGGATTCAGGCCGGACCTGGCCCAGGCCGACCGTGGTGGGGAGGCCGTTGCAGATGCACTTGCGGCCGTGCGTTTCCGCCACCGTGCCGCCTTTGCGGAGGAAATTCGGCAGCGGCTCGGCGGGACAGCGGTAGCCGACCGTGCCATCGGTCTTGCGGTAGGGATGACGAAGGTAGCCGAGGTCGCAGATCCGGGGACGGTTTTCGTACAGCGATGCTTCGGAGAGGGTTTGCGCCATTTGAGCCACCTTGAAGGGAAATCCCGCGGGTGAAGCCAGCGGGTCGGTGAAGACGCTGGCCTGGCCGAGGCGGCTTAGGCGGAGGGCTTGCTGTTTGAGCTCGGGCTGGACACCGGACTCTTCGCAGAAGGCAAACGCGGTACCCACCTGCACACCTGCGGCACCAATACGCAGGGCCTCGGCAAGTTTGCCGGGGCGGCCATAGGAGCCGGCCAGCCAGAAGGGCAACCCCAGGGCGCGGATTTTCTCGAGCTCGGGCACGTCGCGCGAGCCATAGATCGGCTCGCCGGCGCTGTCGAGCTGGAGCGGGCCGCGCGGCGGAGCGTTGTGTCCGCCGGCGGTGGGGCCTTCGACAATGAAGCCATCCACACGGCCGCTGGACTTCTTAGCGAGAGTCATGGCCAGGGTGGCGGAGGCGACAATGCCTAGAA
>JADGNS010000920.1 GCA_017883355.1 Candidatus Solibacter sp. | reverse complement strand
GCGCTTTGCATGATGCTGACCGCGTTGTTCCAACTGCGGGTCCAGGGGGACCCGCGCGGACCAGGGGGTCCGCCCCACAGCTTTTGCAGGATTCGCACTCTTGGGAAAAACGAGTGGCATTGGGTTGCCAACCCGCCGCAGGCTGCCAGCCTGCCCCACACGGGTTTTGGTTGCGGCTCTGCTGCTCTGCTGCTCTGTGCCACACTACCGCCCGTACCGATACACCTTCCCGCCCTTCATCACGAACGCCACGCGGCGCACTGCCGTGATGTCGGCCAGCGGATCGCCCTCCACCGCCACCAAATCCGCCTGCATCCCCACCGCGATGGCTCCGATGCGGTCCGCCATTCCCAGCGATTCCGCCGCCACGCTCGCCCCGCTGGTCAGCGCGTCCATCGGCGTGTCGCCACCTTCCTTCACCCGGTAAATGAACTCCTCCGCGTTGCGCCCGTGCGCGCCCGCCACGCCATCCGTGCCCAAAACCACCTTCACATGATGTGCCCGCGCGCGCTTCAGGACCTCCGCCACCAGCGGCAGCCCCTTCTCCATCGCGGCAAAGCCTTCCTCGTTGTAGTTGCCGATGCCCAGGAACCTGGGCTTATTCTCCAGGTAATTGTGCAGCACCAGAAAGTTCGGGTCGAAATACACGCCCCTGGCCGCCATCAGTTCCAGCGTGGCGTCGTCCAGAAACGTGCCGTGCTCGATCGCCGTACACCCCGCCATCACCGCGGCCCGCGCCCCGTCCGGCGAATGCGCGTGCACCACCGACCGCAGTCCCTGCGCCGTGGCCTCGCCGCACGCCGCCGTAATCTGCTCCGGCGTCATCGTCATTTTGCCGCCATCGCGGATGCTCGCCGTGGCAAACAGCTTCACCACGTCCGCACCGTCGGCTTTCATCTTCCGCACGTACTCGCGGATTTGCCCCGCATCGCCCGTCGTCTCACTCACCTGTCGCAGCGAGGTGAGCAATCGCGGTCCCGCGAGGGCGCCCGCCGCAATCTGCGCGCGCAGATCCCCCTCCAGTTCCGCGCCCAGGCTCTGCACCGTGGTGAACCCGCCCATCAGCGTCGCATAGAGATTGGCCGCCGCCGATAGCGCCGCCTGCTGCGGTGTCGATTTCGCCCCGCGCCCGCCCTGCTCCAGCCGTCCGTCCCGATTGAAATACCACGTGGCATGAACGTGCGTATCGATCCAGCCCGGCATCACCGTCATGCCCGTCAGGTCGATCGCCGCCTTACCCTTGGCCGCCCCGATGCGCGCGATCCGTCCGCCTTCGATCGTCAGATCCGTATTCTTCAGGACATGTCCCTTGCCGTCCAACAGAGTAGATGTGCGGATCACCACCGCCTGCCCGTAGGCGAGCGTGGCGGCAAACATCAAAATCCACCAGCGCATCATAGGGAACCAGCTTACCGCAGGTGTAATCTTAGGTATGGACAAGAGACTCGCCAAACGTCACAAACGCCAGGTTGCCCGCGCCCGGGAGCACGTGAAGACCTCGGAGCCCGACGTCAGAACCCACGAACAGATCGAAGCCGCCCGCGAAGCCAGCCGCCCCGAGCTGAGCCGTGATGGGAAGCCCAAACCCGTCGGGTCCACGCGCTGATTTCGCCGACACATCCGGCACAGCGCGGTGAATCGCGCTACTGTAAGATGTGTCTGCCCACTGTTCGCATTGCGGATCTGTCGAGTTTAGAGGCGTAGGAGTCCGCAACGCCATGGAGCAAGCCATCCACTGGATCCTGCTGCCCTACCGGTGCGAACTGTGTGGGCACCACTTCTTCCTCTTTCGATGGATGGCTCCCGCAGCCGGCACCGCCTGAACGAAAGGGATTGGAACCCCGCGGCGATTCGTGCTATCCATTAAGTTCTTCCTCCGAGGAGCACAATGCATCGTAAAGGAATGGTTTCCATCTGGTTCTTCATCGGCGCCCTGCTGCTGCTGTATGGCATTTTGATCACCGGCGCCGGTCTCTATGAACTCTCGAATCCTCCCGCGCATCCCGTGATCCACGCGGAGCTTCACGCCGGCATCTGGTGGGGCGCAGTCCTGCTGGTGCTGGGAATTTTCTACTCGGTGAAATTCCGCCCCGGCCGCAGCTAAAGTGGGGCAGGCGCTTCCGCCTGCCAACCCCGTCAACATCGGATATTCCGATCTGGAAATTGGGAGTATACTGCAATTGGAGTAGGAGGTTTGATGCCCACTGGCCATTCTTACCGCCGGCCCGCTTTGCGGGTTCTCACCTTGCTGTTTCTCCTGTTCGGCGTTTTCGTCTTTCGAGCCACTTGAGGTGCCGAGATGCCGAGTTGGTCCAGAATTCTCGTCCCCGTGGAGTTCTCCCCACGGTGCCGGGGCGCGGTGCAATATGCCGAAGCCCTCTCCTGTCACTTCCATTGTGAAATCGTTCTGCTTCACGTGGTGATTCCGCCGCTGGCGAATTTCAGCTCCTTCGAAGCCATGGCCTATTCCAGCGCGAGCGACCTTGCCCGCGAGATCGCGGAGCAGCGCACCGTGGACCTGGAGGCCTTTCCCTGTAGTACGCCGCCCGACGCCACGGTGCGCCGCATCGTGCTGGAGGGCGACCCGACGCAAACCATCGTCGAGTTCGCTTCCACCGAAAAGTGCGACCTGATTGTGATGCCTACCCACGGGTACGGTCCATTCCGCCGTTTCCTGCTGGGCTCGGTCACCGCCAAAGTGCTCCATGACGCCATCTGTCCGGTATGGACCGGTCCCCACATGGAGCGCGCGCCGGACTACAGTACGGTCCACTTCCGCAACGTCGTCTGCGCCATCGATCTCGGATTACACAGCCGCCAGGTGTTGTGTTGGGCCGCGGGGTTCGCCCGTGAGTTTGGCGCGCATTTGTCGATTGTCCACGCCATTCCAGCGTCGTCGACGCGCTTGGGCGGCTTCTACTTCGATCCCGATTGGCGCACGCAGTTGACCCGGACCGCCATCGAGCGCATCGGCCACTTCCGCCAGGAAATGGAAATCGAAGCGTCGGTGGCGATTGAAGCCGGGGAACCGCCGGTCGTGGTTACCACCGCCGCCGAGACCATGAGGGCCGACTTATTGGTGATCGGCCGCGGCAGTACGCCGCGCGCCCACGGCCATCTGCCGACCAACGCTTACGCCATCGTCAGGGAAGCCGCGTGTCCGGTGGTGACCGTCTA
>JADGNS010000919.1 GCA_017883355.1 Candidatus Solibacter sp. | reverse complement strand
GGCAGCGGGGCGAGGGCGTCCCGGCCCAGAGGGCACCCCGTCCAGGGGGACCGCCCAGGGGACCGCCAGGGGACCGCCCCACCAAGGCGCTGCCCGAAGGAGCGGGCGGCGCCGCCCGGGATCCAGAGGACGTGGAATTCCTTGCGTGTGATTCCACGAATCGGCCACCATACCCCTCCCATGTCCATGGGGCCTCGGTTGGAATAGGGATGAGCGCTAAGATATGGTTAGTGTGCACGCGTAGACTATACCTCCGCTCAGCACTTCTTTCCCTTCTCGTTGTGTGTCCGCCGATCCAGCGCATGACGGCGCAAGATAAACCCGCCCCGGTGTTGCCTGAATTCGAGGTTGCCAGCGTTAAACCCGTCGTTCCCAACGTTCCGCACATGGTCGGCGTCAGGGTCTATCCAGGAGCAAGGGTTGTCATCTCCACCCTGTCCCTGAAGGCTCTGATTGCGACCGCCTTTCGATTGCCATATTGGCAAGTCTCCGGTGGGGATGCCTGGACTGAGAAGGATGAGTATGATGTCGAGGCCAAGCCTGCGGAGCCCTTGCGATCGAGCATCAAGGATCTACGGTATACCTTGTTCGGCATCGAAGATGAACATCTGCGGGAGATGTTGCAGGCGCTATTGATCGATCGATTTCAGTTAAAGTTTCATCGCGAAACGAAAACAGGCGATGTGTACCTGTTGGTACGAAGCGGGAAAACGCTCGGACTTCGTCCGACAGAGATCCCTTCCGCCGGTGCGGACCCTTCGGCAGACCGTAGCTCATTTGGGAGCATTGGATACGTCGAAGGAAGATGGGGCATCAGCGCCACCTCGATGCCGCAGTTGGCGAAGTTTGCGTCTGACAATGTTTTGCACGCTCCGGTTAGCGATCGAACGGAGCTGAGCGGATCGTTCGATTACAAGCAACGCGTACCCGACTTAGAGCCGAACTATAGGGACAATTCCGACTCTTTCCTGCGTTTGATTCCGGAGCTTGGGCTTAAATTGGAACGCTCCAAAGGGCCGGTCGAGATCTTCGTGATTGACCACGCAGCAAAGCCATCGCCCAACTGATTCAGGCCGCCAGGCGGTTTTCCGGACGTCGGGGCGGTCATGTCCGAGCTTCGCCCGGAAGGACAAGGCGGAGCCTTATCCCACCGGCACAGCCCGGCGCACTACCCCGAACGCGGCTCAGACCGGTTGGTATCGATGCCCAGCTTGCGCATCTTGGCTTGCAGGGTGGTGCGCTTCATGCCGAGTTTGGCGGCGGCGCCGGTGTCCCCGCCGACCTTGCCTCCGGCGTCAGAGAGCGCGCGCAGGATGGCCTCCCGCTCGGCGGCTTCCAGGGTGACCACGCTCGCGCCTACGGGACCGCGCTTGAGTTCGCGCACCGGGACGTGCAGCGTGCTGCCGGTGGAGAGAATCACGGCGCGCTCGATGAAGTTCTGCAGTTCGCGGATGTTGCCGGGCCAGTGATAGCGGGCGAGCGCGTTCATGGATTCGGTGGGGATGCTCAAAATGCGGCGGTTCATGCGGCGGGCGTACTGCTGCACGAAGTAGCGTACCAGCAGCGGAATATCGTCGCGCCGCTCGCGCAGGGGAGGCGCCGTCATGGGGAAGACGTTGAGCCGGTAGTAGAGATCGGCGCGGAACAGGCGCTGCTCCACGAGTTGCCCGAGGTCGCGATTGGTGGCCGCCACCAGGCGGGCATCGGTGCGCATGGTGCGCGAACTTCCCAGGCGTTCGAACTCGCGCTCCTGCAGGACGCGCAGCAGCTTGGATTGCAACTCGATAGGGATCTCGCCCACCTCGTCGAGGAAGATGGTGCCGTGGTTGGCCAGCTCGAAGCGGCCGATGCGCTGGGCGATGGCGCCGGTGAAGGCGCCCTTCTCGTGGCCGAAGAGCTCGCTTTCCAGCAGGCCGGTGGGAATGGCGGCACAGTTGAGCTTGACGAAGGTGGCCTGTTTGCGCGAGCTGAGGTCGTGGATGGCGCGTGCCAGCAGTTCCTTGCCGGTGCCGGTTTCGCCGAAGATGAGCACGGTGGAATCGGTGGGCGCCACGGTCTCCAACTGCTTGAGGGTGGCTTTCAGCGCGCGGCTCTGGCCCACGATCTCCTCGAAGCGGTTGCCGGTGCGGATCTCGTCTTCCAGGTAGACCTTTTCCTCCGCCAGCCGTTCATTGAGCTCGGCGATGCGCTTGTAGGAGAGGGCATTATCGAGCGCGATGGCCACCTGGCCGGCCACCTGGGTGAAGAAGCCCAGATCGTCGCCCTGGAAGCGGTCCGGCTGGCGGGAGCCGACATTCAGGGTACCGAGGGCGGTGCCGCGCGAGATCAACGGGACGCAGCAGAGAGATTGAATGCCCTCGCGTTCGAAGATCTCGCCGGTGACCGGGGAAATGGCGCGGGCCTCCTCCAGGCTGAATACCCGGCCCTGCCGGGCGCGGAAGACGTGGCCCGCCGGACTGCCATCGAGCGGTATGATCGCGTCCTCGCGGATGGCTCCCATACCGTCCGGAAAATCGAGCATGTGCAGGCGCAGGGCGTGGGCTTCGGGATCGTGGATCAGCAGGCTGGCGTAGTCCAGGCCGAAGCAGCGTCGCAATGACGCGGAGATGGCCTGAAACAGCTCGCGGGTCTCCAGGCAGCTCACCACGGCATTGTTGACTTCGAGCAGGGTGCGCAGGCGGTCGCGGTCGTGGGCCAACTGTTCTTCGTAGGCCACGGCGGCCTCCGAGTTGAGCGCGTTATCCACCGCCACCGCCACCTGGCGGGCCACCTGTCCCATGAACTCGATATCTTCCGCCCCGTAGGCGTTCTTGGCCAGCGAGCCGAAGTGGAGACCGCCCAGTTCGCGCTGCGCCGTGAACAGCGGCAGGATGCAGGCCGATTGCACCCGGTTGGCGCGCAGCAGATCGCGGATCACGGGGAAGCGCGTTTCTTCGGCGGTGTCCGGGATGTAATAAGGAAGGCGGGTCTGGAGCGCGGCGATGGTGGGAGTCTGTTCGAACGGTGTGCTGGCGGGCGGCTTGCCGTGGAGCGGCTGCTCGGTCTGGAGAATGTGCAGGCGGACCACACGCTCTTTGGGGTCGATCAGGGTAAGGCTGATGAAATCAAAGGGTACCAGGCGTTTGAGCAGGCGGCTGAGATCGGCGAACAGGGTGGAGAGCTGGCGGTGGAGGGCGAT
>JADGNS010000918.1 GCA_017883355.1 Candidatus Solibacter sp. | reverse complement strand
TCGTCGACGCCGCCTCATTGGTTAACGTGAAGGACTTCAAGCCGATTTCATCCTTGCCCGGGACATTAAGCCCAAAGTGCCCGCGCACGGTTCCTTCGGGGAAATCCCACTTGTCGAACACCACCCATTCGCCCGCGCGCAGCACGCTGTGTACGATTTGGGCCGGCGTGATCTCGATGTTGACGCCGATGTAGTCTTTCCGGTCCACGCCATGCCTGGACCGGCGACTGGCGCTTCTGGGAGGCTGACGACTTCACTGGAGAAGCTCGACGGAAGGGGAAGGATTCACTCCCTCCTCGGGGCAGGCGCGGAGGGAGCGGAGAAAGAAGGTCCGAGCTTCGCTCGGATGGACAAGGCAGAGCCTTATCCCACCGGCACAACGGAGCTCCGCCCTACAGCAGCATCCGAACATTCTCTCCCGCGGATCAGACGGCTAACTCGCCATGGTACAGCATCTCTTTGGGCAGAAAACTGGCCTTCACCACGAGGCGGCCCATTTGGGTGGTGAACACGATATCGGTATCGCGCGTGTCGAGCGGCAGCATCTCGCGGGAAAACCCGAAGAGGAAGCTCGACCCGGTACCGATCTGGCGCGCCACCACGCCCGCCTGCACCACATCCCGGCCCTTCGGCCGCAGGCTGCTGAGCCCCTTGAGCCGGTCGAGATCGTCCTGTTCCTGGCGGCGCGACGTGGAGGAATCGTCGTCTTCGCCGCCGCCCACGCTCCGGCCGCCCATCAGCGGGATGCCGCTTACCGAGATCACGTAGCGTCCCTCGAAAGCTTCGGGCAACGGGGATTTCATGGCGTCGAGGATGGGGCGGGCGCTCTCCCACCGCACCGTGCCCTCGTAGGGAGACACCGCTCCGCCGCGCGGCGATCCACCGCTATTTCCGCGCCCCCGCCCCATGCCGCCGATACCAGGAATACCGATGCCGCCGATTCCCGGGATGCCGATGCCGCCGCGGGAGCGGCCCCCGCCGCCGGGATACCCGCCGCCACCCTGACCGCCGGGGTATCCGCCACCGGTACCGGTGCCAGTGCCGCCGGGGTAGCCGCCGCCATCGCCATAGTTCCCTGTGCCGGAGGCGTATTGCGCCTTGACGGTTTTGGCCCACGGCGATTTGGTTATCAGGCGATCAATCTCCTCGCTGGTCCAATCGGCGGGCGCCTTCCTGTTCCAAAAGTCCGCGGTGGCGGCGTCGAGCGGTAGCCAGGCTGCCGCCGCCGCGCCGGCCAGCAGGAACATCTGGCGGCGGGACAGAAGACGCTCATGGTCGACAGGCATCATTGACTCCTTAACACCATGGACGCGCGCGCTCGTCACGCGGGTTTCGGCAGTTTACAGGTCTTTCGCGAGGGAGAGGCCATCGGCGCCATCCTCGTAATAGCCCGCCACGCGCCTCACTTTGCGGAACCCGTACTTTTCATAGAACGCACGCGCCCGCTGGTTGGTCATTTTCACCATGAGCCCGAGCCGGGTGATGCCGCGCCGCCGCAGACGGCGCAGCGTGCTGTCCATGAGGGCGGACGCCGCACCCTTGCCGAGGAAGGCCGCGTCCACCGCCACGGAGACCAATTCCGCGCGGTCCCCTAGCCTGCCCGGAGAAATGGCGGTGATCGAGTAGGCGCATACCTTAGTGCCCCGCTCCGCAACTAGAAACAGGCCCCCGCATTTGCGGGTGTATTCTGCAAACAGGTTGCGATCGTAGGCATCGGCGCCAAAGCTGGCCGCCTCGATTTCCAGAATCCGGTCCAGATCGCGCTGCCGGACACGGCGCACGGCAAATCGTGTGTCCATTCTGTTATCCTTTAGTTTGGCGCACTTGAATAGTCTTGGGGAGCGATGACAAGAAAAATACACGGCGATCGCCTCCGTCCTCTTGACAACGATTTCGGACACGCGCATACTGAAACCATGTTGCAACTGAGTGGCAACAACGACCAACCGGAAGCGCCGCACGCGAGTCTGGTCGATCTGCGAAAAGGCGACGCCGCCATTCTCGACCGGATCGATTTGCCCACCGAAGATGCGCGCCGCCTGATGGAACTCGGTTTCGTCCCAGGCACGCGCATCACGGCCGGAAACAGCGCCCCCGGCGGCGATCCGCGAGTCTTCCAGGTAGATGGTTCGGAGATCGCCCTGCGCCGCGACACCGCACGCCGCTTGAAGGTCCGCGTCGACAAGCATGCCACTCCTCGCAAACCCGTGAGGACTCCGAGGATCCCGTGAGCGATTGCAGCACTTGCCATGGTTGCGGTAATACAGCGGTAGTGGAACTGCCGAACCCGGCGGCCGTGCGCACGGTGGCGCTGGTGGGGCCTCCCAACTCCGGCAAGACCACCCTGTTCAATCGTCTCACCGGACTGCGCCAGAAGGTGGCCAATTTCCCCGGCGTCACGGTGGAGCAGCACACCGGAATCGCCGAACTCCCCGATGGCCGCAGCATCAGCATCGTGGACCTGCCCGGCATCTATAGCCTCAACCCGCGCTCCGAAGACGAGCAGGTGGCCTACGACGTCCTCCACGGCGAACGCGCCGGTTCGCCCAAGCCGGAAGCGGTACTGCTGGTGCTGGATTCCACCAACCTGGGGCGCCACCTGATGCTGGCGGCGCCGATTCTGGCGCTGGGACTGCCCACGCTCATCATCTTGAACATGGCGGACGATCTGCGCAGCCGCGGCGGCACACTGGATTTGCGCAAGCTCTCACACGAACTCGGCGCCCCCGTGACTCTGATCACTGCCCGCGACGGCGAAGGCATCGACGAGGTCTTCGATTTTCTGGCTGGCGCCATGGCCAAGCCGCTGCCCACCTTGTTGCCGGTTCTGCACGACGTGCCCAAGTGCCGCGAGTGGGCGGGCAGCGTCGGCAGTAAAGCCGGCTACCTTCCGCCGATCGCACCCAAATGGACGCGCCGCCTGGACGCCGTCTTCCTGCACCCCGTCGCCGGCCCCCTGCTCTTCCTGCTCGTCGTGGTCGGGGTGCTTCGCACCATCTTCATGGCGGCGGCGCCGATCACCGATATCGCCACTAAAGCGATCCAGATCAGCGGCACTTGGATGCAGCACGTCCTGCCCGCTTCGCTCCTCACCTCGCTGATTGTGGACGGCGCCTGGAAAGGCGTCGGCAGCGTGGTCGTCTTCCTGCCGCAGGTATTGCTGCTCTTCCTCTTCATCGGC
>JADGNS010000917.1 GCA_017883355.1 Candidatus Solibacter sp. | reverse complement strand
CCAACGCGGCCGAAGCGACACGTTCCTCGCGGTCGTGGAATACGTCGATATCGGCGGAGTAGCGCGATGCCTCGCGGTTCAAGGGCGTTGCGCCGGCAACATAGCTTTCCGGGTCGCGGTGGGAAGCGAGCAGCCGAAGAACGTCGGTTTGGATCTTAGATAGCGGCACGGCAAGCCTGTTCGATCTGTTCCGCCAGGAACCGCGCGTCACGGTTGCCCTCAATGCGCAGCGCCCGCGCTACCACAAGAGCGTCCTCGGGCGTGGGAGCCTCAAGCAGACGCGTACTCCAAAGTGCGCGCGTACCGTGCTCTTTGAAGGCACGACGGTAGAGACTCGCGAAATCGTCCGGTGGTGATGGCGCGGTCTGCATCGGGCCTTTCATTTGCTTTTGGCTGGCGTAAATACTCCTTCATTGTAACGGGCGCAACGCACAGGGACCTTTACCTACCGGAACAGCCGCGCCAGCGCCACGCCGTGCGGCGGCAGCAACGCTTTGTACTGCCCCGCGACCGCTCCGGTGTCCTTCTGGCGCCAGACGTCGCGCGCCCGCCGCCGGCCCTCGATCCCCAGGTCCTGCCAGCTCACTGCCACTTCACGCTCGTTATCCGCCAGGTTGAACAAGCCCACCGCCAGCGAGCCGTCCGCCATCGGCTTCGCCAAAATGAACTCGTCGTCGGTCCGCCGCACGATGCGCGCCTGCTTGCCCAGCGCGTCCTGATCCACCTCGATCACCTCGGCGTTGCACAGCACGTTCAGGGTGAACTCGTCCAGCGTCCCCATGTCTCCCGAGTAGAATAGCGGCGCCGCCATCAGCGCCCACATCGACATGTAGCTGTACTGCTCCTCCGCCGTCAGCGACGTCTTTACCGGCGGCGCACTCGACTTGGACGCGTCGCCCACCGTTCCGATCAGGATGTAGTCCGGGTCGTTCCATTTCCCCGGAGCGGCATACTCCCACGCCGCGGCGTTCTTGAAGCCGATGCTGTAGAAGGCCGGCAGGCGGGTGGATTTCTCCAGGCCGAGGTCGCCGGTGGTCCTCCAGCAGTTGCCGCCGACTTCGCCGCCCCACTTCCACACTTCGCTTCGACCGTACTGGCAGAGGTTGAACACGACGTCGCGATTCAGTTTGGGAAGGATGGAGCCCATCAATTCGTACGGCTTGCGATCGGCCTCCACGGTAGTTCGTTTGTCGATGCTGCGATAGGAGCAGAGATCGTACTTCAGGAAGTCGAATCCCCACTCCGCGAAGCAGCGCGCGTCCTGTTCCTCGTGTTGATAGGAGCCTGCGAACCTGGCGCACGTCAAAGGTCCCGGCGACGTGTATAGGCCCGCCTTCAGCCCCTTGGCGTGGATGTAAGCGGTGAGCGCCTTCATGTCGGGGAAGCGGCCGTTGGGGCGGATCGAGCCGTCCGCGGTGCGCGGGTCGCCGCCGAGTTCGGCGACCGTCGAACCCGGTTTCACCATCCAGCAGTCGTCGATATTGACGTACTGATAGCCGAAGTCGGCCATGCCGGAGGCCAGCATGGCGTCGGCTGCCTGGCGCATCAGGCGGTCGGTGATGCGGTCGTAGTGCGTGTACCAGTCGTTCCAGCCCATCGGCGGGGTTAGGGCCAGCGTGTCGCCCACCACGATGCGGAACCGCCTGGCGGCTTTGCCCCTGGCGTTGGCGGCGGACAGCGTCACACGGTATTCGCCCCGCTTTGCCGGCGCGGCGCCGCTGATGATTCCGGTGGCGGCATCCAGCTTCAGCTCTTTCGGCAACCCCGCGGCGGAGAACCGCATGGGGCGCTCGCCGGTGGAGGGGATGCGGTACAGAAACGGACGGCCGGGTCGCGCGCCGTATACTTCCGGGCCGTTGATCTTGGGCTGCGGAGCGGGCTTGGGTGTGAGGATCGGTTGCGCGGCGGCGGTACCGGACAACGCGAGAGCGGCCAGCAGGGTCAGTGTGCGCATGCTTGAACTTACTGTATCGCGAGTTCCGTATGAAAGATCTCCGAGCTTCGCTCGGATGGACAAGCCGGAGGCTTATCCCACTTACAGAATCGGGATGTCCACCTGATCGTGATAGGCGTTCAGGGTCTGGATGGCCAGCGGCAGGTTGCCGGAGGCTTTCAGGAACTGGGGCAGGGTCACGTTGAGCTGATACAAGCCCGGAAATCCGGGGGCGAGCCCATTATAGAGGACCGTCGCCTGCTCGCCGCCTACGTAGACCACTACGTCCGAGACGGATTTGTACAGCGTCGTGATCGTCCCCGCGGTGCCGTCCGTCAGCGTTGGGTTCACCGCGCCGAGGCCGGTGAGATAGATCAGCACCGTCTCTCCTCCGATGGCGGGTTTGGCGGCGTTCACCAGGCTGTAATCGGCGTGCAGGATGGCGCCGCCGCCGCTGCCGGATTGGTCGAGGGAATAGATGCCGGGCGCGGTCGCGGCCACCGGCACGGTGACGGTGTTGGAGTTGACGCCGTTCTGCACCACGATGGTAGCCGTGGGACCGGTGGTGGCGTAGGGCACCAGCACATTGAGTTGCCCGGGGCTGACGAAGTAGAGGGGCGCGGGTTTGTTGTTGATGAGCACCGTGACGCCGTTGAGGGAGAGCGGGTAGGGAGGCGCGGCGGTCTGGTTGCTCTTGGCAAGCCCGGTGCCATATAGGGTCACGAATTGGCCGGGTGAAATGGGATTGCCCGGCGGCGCGGAGCTGGCCGCGTTGACTACGCCCAGAGGGTTCAGGAAGACCCCGGTTCCGGCCAGCGTGGGGGACTGCACTCCGAAATAGATCTCGTAGGCCCCGGGATCGGTCGGGTGGATGGCGACACCGGCGAACACCTTTCCGGCAGCGCCGAGCGAAACCTGGGTGAAATCGACGGTCCCGTTGCCATCGGCGCCCAGCGCGTAGGAGTTGACGCCGGTGAAATCGAAGGCGCCGGCGCCGAGCGCTTTGAAGCGTTTGCTCCACGTCAGTTTGCCTTGTCCGCGCGCGGCCAGCGCTCCGGAGTATCCGGCCACGGCACTGGAATCGACGCGCAACCCCGCGCCCCAGAAGGTGGCGTTCCACGTGGCGTTGGTGGCGCCAGGGACCGGCTTCACGCCGATGACGATATCGTGGCCGCCGGCGGCGGTGGAACCGCCCAGCAGGATGTTGCCGGAGGCCGAAAGGTAGAGCGTGCGAGCGCCGCTGAGCAACTGC
>JADGNS010000916.1 GCA_017883355.1 Candidatus Solibacter sp. | reverse complement strand
ATACGACGCTACCGTGGTCCGCCCGCTCGTCGGCGGCTCGCGCATGATTCTGTGGAAGGGCGTGGACGCAGGGTTAATCGACGGCATCGTCAACGGCGTGGGCGCGCGCTGCCGCGATGTGGGCAGCCTGCTGCGCCTGCTGCAATCCGGCAATATCCGCAGTTACGCCACCTGGGTACTGTTCGGCTCCGTGGCCCTGATCCTGGCCATGGGCCTCTTCGGAGGTCTTCCCCGATGAACCTCCTCACCCTGGTTCTCGCTCTCCCGCTGGCCGCGTTCCTCATCGCCCTCTGCCTTCCGCGCTCGTCTTCGGCGCAGACCAGCCGCCTGTGGGCGCTCGTCAGTTCGCTCGGCATCTTCGCCGCCTCGCTCGGCCTGCTTGCCTGGTTCGACCGCAACGCCGCGGGCGAGCAGTTCCTGCTCGACGTGCCCTGGATCGGGACCCCCAATATCCACTTCGCTATCTCCGTCAACGGCGTCAGCCTGTGGCTGGTCCTGCTCTCCACCTTCCTCACGCCGCTCTGCGTGCTGATCTCCTGGAATTCCATCAAAGATCGCTGCAAAGAGTTTTACGCCTTCCTCCTGCTGCTGGAATTCGGCCTGGTCGGCGTCTTCCTGGCGCAGGACCTCTTCCTCTTCTACGTCTTCTGGGAAGTCTGCCTCGTGCCCATGTACTTCCTGATCGGCATCTGGGGCCACGACCGCCGCATCTACGCCGCCGTCAAGTTCTTCCTCTACACCATGGCGGGTTCCGTCCTCATGCTGGCGGCGATTATCTACATCTACAACAAGACCCTGACCTTCAGCTATCCGGCAATCCTCGAGATGCTCGCCAACGGCAAACTGACCTTCCCCGCCGGCGAGCAGATGCTGCTCTTCCTCGCCTTCTTCTTCGCCTTCGCCATCAAGGTGCCGCTCTTCCCGCTGCACACCTGGCTGCCCGACGCCCACGTGGAAGCCCCCGCCGCCGGCTCCATCATGCTGGCCGGCGTCATGCTGAAAATGGGCACCTACGGAATCCTGCACTTCTGCCTGCCGCTCTTCCCCAGCGCCGCGCGCGCCTGCGCCCCCTGGATCGGCGTGCTCGCCATCATCGGCATCATCTACGGTTCGCTGGTCGCGCTCGTCCAGCCCAATCTGAAGAAACTCGTGGCCTACACCTCGGTGGCCCACCTCGGGTTCGTCGTCCTCGGCATCTTCAGTTTCACCCAGCCCGGCCTGGATGGCGCGGTCTACCAGATGCTCAATCACGGCGTCTCCACCGGCGCGCTCTTCCTCTTCGTCGGCATCCTCTATGAGCGGCGCCACTCGCTCGAGATCGCCGATTACGGCGGTGTGGCCACCGTCGCGCCCTGGCTCTCCGCCGCCTTCCTGGTCACCACCCTGGCCAGCATCGGCCTGCCCACGCTGAACAATTTCGTCGGCGAATTCCTGGTGCTCCAGGGAACCGCCATCGCCAACTTCACCTGGACCGTCTGGGCCTCCCTCGGCGTCATCCTCTCCGCCTGCTACATGCTCTGGATGTACCAGCGCGTGTTCTACGGCGAGGCCGGCCCCGAAGTTCGCTCGCACATTCCCGATCTCAACCTCCGCGAGTGGGCGGCCATCCTCCCCCTCATCGTCATGATGGTGTGGATGGGCGTGTACTCCCAAAGCTTCCTCCCGCCCGTCGGCAAGAACACCGCGCGCGTATTGGAACAGACCAACGTGAACGTCCCCTACCGGGTCCAACTCCCGGCAAAGCCGCCCGCCACGGAGGTCGCCCATGCCCGCTAATCCGGCCTTCCTCTTCAACCCGCAGGACGCCCTGCGCTTCCTGCCCGAGATCATTCTCACCGTCATGGGCACCCTGCTCATGGTGCTCGATCCGCTCATCCACAAGCGTTCCTCGAACGCCTTCGGGCATATCAGCCTGTTCGCCCTGGCCGCCGCGCTGGCCGCCAGCGTCTACGCCTACACCATCGGCGGACCGGCCTTCGGCGGCATGCTCATGGTGGATGGCTTCGCCACCTTCTTCCGCGTCCTGGTGATCGTGGTCGGCATCCTGACCGTTCTCCCCTCCTACCGTTTCCTCGCGCAGCAGAACGCCGAGACCAGCGAATACCACGCGCTGCTGTTGTTCTCCATCGCCGGCCAGTGCCTGATGGCCGCCTCCAACGACCTGATCATGGTCTTCATCGGCCTGGAGATCTCTTCCATCGCGAGCTACATCCTGGCCGGCTATCTGCGCGACGATAAGCGCTGCAACGAAAGTGCGCTCAAGTATTTCCTGCTCGGCAGTTTCGCCACCGGCTTCTTCCTGTACGGTGTGGCGCTGATCTACGGCGCCACCGGCAGCGTCAACCTGTTGATTGTCCGCGCCGCCGTTCTGCACCAGGCGGCCGACCCCGTTTTCCTCGCCGTGGCCGCCGCCCTGATGTTCGTCGGGCTCGCCTTCAAAGTCTCCGCCGCCCCCTTCCAGATCTGGGCGCCCGACGTCTACCAGGGCGCGCCCACCCCGGTCTCCGCCTTCCTCTCGGCTGGACCCAAAGCCGCCGCCTTCGCCATCTTCCTGCGCATTTTCATCACCGCCTTCGAGCCCATCGGCAATCGCTGGGAGCCCCTGGTGTGGACCTGCGCGCTGGCCTCCATGTGCATCGGCAATTTCGCCGCGCTATTGCAGACCAACATCAAGCGCATGCTGGCCTACAGTTCCATCGCGCACGCCGGCTACGTCCTGGTGGCGCTCCGGGCGCACAGTGACACCGGCACCGCCGCCGCCATGTTCTACCTGGCGTCCTACGCCTTCATGAATGTGGGAGCCTTCACCGCCGTCAGCGTCCTCACCGGCAAGGGCGAGCGCTTCCAGAGCATCGACGATTTCAAGGGCCTGGGCCGCAAGCAACCACTCACCGCCGCCCTGTTCTCCATCTTCCTGCTCTCGCTGATCGGCGTCCCCCTCACCGGCGGCTTCTTCGGCAAGTTCTACATCTTCAAGGCCGCCCTCGATAGCCACTTGATCTGGCTCACCGTCCTCGGCCTGCTGAACAGCGCCGTAGCGGCGTATTACTACCTGCGCATCCTCGTCGTGATGTACATGCACGAACCCGGCGAAGCCACCCAATCCGCCGAGCCCTTGTCCCCCGGCCTGCGCATCGCGCTCCTCCTGCCCGCGCTAGGCACCCTCTTCCTGGGCATCTTCCCGACTT
>JADGNS010000915.1 GCA_017883355.1 Candidatus Solibacter sp. | reverse complement strand
GCGGAAGCGGCACCGATACCCCGGCCGTCTTGCAGGCCGATTCCGCCGGTAACATCTATGTCGGCGGTTCCACCAGTTCGCGCGACTTCCCCACAACGCCCGGCGTCCTTCAGTCAGTAGCGCTGGTGCCTGGCTGGAACGACGGCGCGCCGTTCGGATTCGTCGCCAAGATCGGCACGGATTTCCGTTCCCTGGTCTATTCCACTTACGTGATGACCTCGGACCGGCTAGTTGCCGGAGTCGGTGTGCTCGCCGTGACGCCTTCCGGGGACGCTTATCTGGCCAGTAACACGGGCGCCGGTTTTCCGGTCACGGAATCGGCGCCGCAGATCTGTTTTCAAGGACCATCGAGTGTCTTCGCCGCCCATCTGGATCCGCACGGCGCTTTGCTGGAGGCAACGTATGTCGGACGGAACACGGACTCCCCCGCGGGCTTGTCGCTGGCCGGGGACGGAACGATTCTGCTGGCATGCAGTTCCTCTTCGCTTCCAAAGAGTGTCTTGTCGCGGATCCGGTTTGGCGGCGCGGGATGGAGAGCTCCGGCCTGTCTGTCGGAAACCGTGCTGAACTCCGCTACCTTATACGGGGACCAGGGCGTGACGCCGGGAGAACTCATCACACTGACCGGCTTCGGCATGGGGCCGGAGGCAGGCGTCGCATACCAGCCGGACGACCAGGGAATGGTGCCCCGCCAACTGGCCGGCGTGCAGGTGCTCTTCGACGGAGAGCCCGCGCCTGTGCTTTATGCGCAGTCGCGTCAGGTCAATGCGCAGGCGCCATTCGAACTCAGCGGCAAGACGCTCACCAACATCAGTCTGGTCTACAACGAGGTTACGGTAGGATCGGTGACGGTGCCGGCGAACGTGGGTAGACCGGGCATCTTCCGGCTCCAGGCGGGCGTCTCGTCGCAAGCGCTCGCTTTGAATCAGGATGGCACGCTCAACGGAGACTCCAATCCGGCGGCGCGCGGATCCATCGTGGCCGTTTGGGGTACGGGCTTCCCTCCAATCGACGCTCCGTGCGCGACGGGCGGTCTGAATCCGCCCGGACCCGTGAACCTCGCGGGCGGATGGAGAGCCGGGGTCGGCATTGCGGACGTCGTTTACGCCGGCAGCGCTCCGGGTCTGCTGTGTGGAATCGTGCAGATCAATCTGGTCGTCCCGCCGTCCGGGCCACCAAGGTTGTTGCCGCAGTTCGATAACCCATCGCTGGGCCGGCCCGGGGCAACGGCCATCATCGGAGCCACCGTGGCGGTGAAGTAGTCTCGAAACGGGCCATCCCGCCTATGGGAAGTTGGTGACCTTGGGCGTGAGCCGCACATTCGGCGTGGTTGCCCCGCCCGTGTTGTTGATGACGTTGCCGATCTCACCGTTCGGGCCGATGCAAACCGTGATCAAGTCGTGGAACTTGACGTTGGGGTTGTGGGGAGCCTCGACGGCCCGGGTCAGTACGACGCCTTTGTTGCGGAACACGCTGTAGACGCCCAGTCCCCAGGCTTCGTGACTGGTAACATGGTCGGCCACCTTGTACGCGGCCCAGCCGTTGGTGCCGGGTGCGCTCGTGTAGCTCGCCTGGTCCGGAGGATCGTAGGGGATCTCGCTCTGGTAGAAGTAGACCCGCCCGCCATTGCCGTTCCAGACTACCTGGAACTCCTGGTAATGTTCGACAAATAGACCGTAGACGGTGACGTTGTTTCCATTCACCACCAGTCCGTTCGCACTGGTGTTAATCTTCCAGCCCACGCTTTGGTTCACGCCATGGTCCGCGCGCCAGATCCAGGTGTGGTCCACAATCGTGTCGCTGCTGTTGACCCTGAGGTTGACCGAGGCGCGCCCCGCCGCGGCGCCGCCCACCCGGAAGAAGACGTCGTGAAGAGAGATGGGATTTCCCGCATGGCGAGCCTTGCTTCCCTCCGGGCCCACCTCGAGCAGGACGGGCGAGTTGGCGGGTCCCGCGTCGAACAACAGGCCGGCGATGACCACTCCATCCACATCCGCGGTGGACATCGCCGCCACACCGTGGTTCGCCAACAGGGTGGCGAAGCCCAGACCCATCACCACGGTGTTGGCCCGGGTAACCTTGATGGTGTCGTTGAGGCTATAGATGCCGGGAGCAAACAACAGGCTCTTGCCCTTGGCCAACTGGGCATTGATGGTGGCGGCGGTGTCGATATCCGGCCGGGCGATGTAGAACCGGTCGATGGGGATGTCTTTTCCGGGCGTCGATCCGGCGCGCCACGAGACCCCCGAACTGTTGGTCCGTAGCGACGGAACGCGGACGCTGTAGTTCCCTTTCGCATCCACCTGAAGGAAGGGCTTCTCGCGAACAATCGGAGTCTGGGCGATTTTGGTGATAGGCGGAGTGGGCCAGGCGCCCTCGGGCGCATTCAAGACGCCGACGAAGACCATGTTCCAGTTCGCGCCCTTCCAGCCGCCCCACTCGGTGTTCCGCGAGATCCACTGCTGCTGGGGGCCGGAGGCCACGTTGCCGTCGATCAGGTCGTCTGACATCCAGCCACCGCTCGCCCATCCGCCCTCCTGGTGAAGCACGATATCGCCTCGAATGTGCATGCGGCGGAACGGTACCGCCTGTGAGACGGCCCATTTCATGGTGCCGCCCGTAGGCGTCACGGAGAATCCCTCGGCAGCCTTCCAGAACGTACAGGTAGCGTTGTTCCTCGGCAGGGTGGCGTCCGAGTGCACATTGCCCGTGATATGGACGCTGTCGGGCGACGGCCCCAATCCCAGGACCTGCGTGTAGTACCCAACCGGAACATCCACGTTGTAGGCGCCAGGCAGGAACAGCAAGGCGTTGCGCGCGGAACCGAATTGGCTGTTTTGCTGGACGCTGTAAACCTTGTCGATCTGCTCCTGGATGGCCGCCGCCGGCATGGACGGGTTGAAGAGGAGCACGCTGGGCCCAAAATCCGGCTTGGAAGCCGCCACAACCTTGCCGGTGGGATACGCGACCACCGCCAGAAGCAGGCAGAATTCCACCACCGCTCCCGGACCTCTGAACTTACGCTTATGATTGCCGCGCAGTACCTTCCCCATTTGCCGCTCTCCCTGCCAATTAGGATACCTGGGTCCTATTCAGTGTACCCCGTGAACGTGAGCCTGAGGGTATGTTGTACGCAAGGCAGGGATGCTCTTTGCGGGGCAGCTTGGTAAGCTGCGGCCGATTGTCAATCGGCCCG
>JADGNS010000914.1 GCA_017883355.1 Candidatus Solibacter sp. | reverse complement strand
TGCACCGTGACCACCGCCACCTTGTTCTGAGCGGCCGCCACTTCGGGCAGCCACGTGCCGCCGTGAAAGAAAAAGAGGATGGCAAGACCGTTGGCGGCCTTCGTTCCCGCGGGCAGGAACAGCGTCCCCAACGCGAGTCTTTCGCGGCGGCCCGGCGGCGATTGCTCTTTCAGTCGCGCGTGCGCCCGCGTGTGCTCCACCATGGGCGACGGGTTCTGCGACTGCTGCGCGAATGCCGCGCCGAGCACTACCGCGCAGGTGAGCAGCAGCCGCATGGAACGGCAATCAGCGGTTGCCAGCCGCCGCGTTGTCTCTCGCCAGGTGGCTATGATGCCTGCCATAACTGAAGTACACGATGAGGCCAATGATCAGCCACACGATCAGGCGCGCCCAGTTGATCCACCCTAGCTTGTACATCATGTAGCCGTTGAAGACGATGCCGAGAATCGGAACCAGCGGCACCAGTGGGGTGCGAAACGGCCTCGCCTGTCCAGGGTTCGTCTTCCGCAAGACCATGATGGCTATGCATACGATGACGAAGGCAAGCAGAGTCCCGATATTCACCATTTTCCCGATATCGTCGATTGGCGTGACGCTGCCCACGATGGCAGCTATTAACCCGACCAGGATGGTATTCTTCCAGGGCGTCCTGAACTTGGGGTGAACGGCCGCAAAGAACCCCTGGGGTAGCAGTCCGTCCCTGGCCATCGAGTAGAGCACCCGCGTCTGCCCCAACATCATTACGAGCATCACGCTGGTAAGACCGGCCAGTGCGCCTACCGTAATGACGTGCGATGCCGTGGTCAACCCGCGGTCCAGAAACGCCCGCGCGATCGGCGCTTCGATGTTGATCTCGCGCCACGGCACCATTCCGGTGAGCACCGACGCCACCAGAATGTAAAGCGCCGTGCACACCACAAGGGATGTAATGATGCCGATCGGCAAATCCCTTTGCGGGTTCTTGGCCTCCTGCGCGGTCGTGGACACAGCGTCGAATCCGATATATGCAAAGAAGATGTAGGCGGCCCCCGCTCCTATGCCCGAAAACCCGTAGGGGGCGAATGAACTCCAGTCGTGTCCCCAGTTCTCCGTGTTTACGTATTTGAATCCCATCCAGATGACGAACAACACCACGGCTACCTTGACCACAACGATGGTGGCGTTGAAACGGGCGCTTTCCTTGATCCCGACCACAAGAATTGCGGTGATGAGCAGGGCGATCACGAATGCCGGCAGATTAAACCCGAATTCAACCCCGAAAATAGTTGGCGCGTTCAGCAACTCCCTCGCCCGCTGCGCCAGCACCGGCGATTGCGCGCCCATTACCTCGGTCACCTTAGTGAGAAACGCCTGCGTGCCCGGCACGAGACTCGGGTCCGCGGCCTGCGCCATTTGCCGCGCCACGATATTCTCCGCGGTCTTCAAGGCGGTCCAATGGTCGTACGCCAGCCACAGCGGCATTTTGATTTTGAATATGTTCAGCAGCTCGATAAAGTGGTTTGACCAGCCGGACGAGACGGTGCTCGCACCCATCGCGTACTCCAGCGTCAGGTCCCAACCGATGATCCATGCCAACAGCTCGCCCAAAGTGGCATAGGCGTATGTGTACGCACTTCCCGCGAGCGGGATCATCGCGGCGAATTCGGCATAGCAAAGACCGGCGAAAGCACAGCCCAAACCGGACAACACAAACGACAGCATCAACCCGGGTCCTGCGTAGTGCGCGCCCAGTCCCGACAGTACGAAAATACCCGCGCCGATGATCGCTCCCACCCCGAGCGCCGTCAACTGAAACGGTCCCAGTGTCCGCTTCAGGCTGTGCTCGCCCGATTCCTGTGCTTCTTTCACCAGCCGGTCTAACGATTTCGTCGCAAACAGGTTACTGCTCATACGGTCGCCTTCTTTCGCCAGATAAAGTAAACGGGCAGGCCCAAAAGCACGATGATGAGCCCCGGCCACGTGTAGTTCGGTTTGTACATCAACAGCAATACTTCGATCAGACCCGCCGCCAATATGTAAATCGCGGGCAGGACGGGGTACCCGATGGCCTTGTACGGACGCTCCATATCCGGGCGTGTGCGACGTAGCACGAACAGGCCTGCGATCGTCAAAATGTAGAAGAGCAGCACAGCAAAGATAACATAGTCGAGCAGATCGTTGTAGCGCCCGCTCAAGGTGAGCAGGGAAGCCCAGATGCATTGCACGGTCAGGGAGAAGACCGGCGCGTGGGTCTTGGGGTTGAGCGTTTCGGCCTGGCGGAAGAAGAGTTTGTCCTTGGCCATGGCATAGTAAACCCGCGCGCCGGAGAGGGTGAGGCCGTTGATGCAGCCGAAGGTGGAGACCATGATGGCCGCGGCCATGATCTTTACCGCCACCGGGCCGAACATGCTGCTCGCCGCCGCCGCGGCCACGCGATCCTTGTCGGCGTGCTGGATGGCATCGAAGGTCAGCACGTTCAGGTAGACCATATTGGAGGCGATGTAAAGCGCGCTGACGATGGCCACGCCGAGGGCGAGGGAGAGCGGCAGGTTGCGCTTGGGATTGCGCACCTCGCCGGCCGTGAACGTGACGTTGTTCCAGGAGTCGGAGGAGAAGAGGGCACCCACCATGGCGACGCCCACCAGCCGTACCGAATCGAAGTTCCATCCGGAGTGGCGCCAGAAATCCGTGAAGTTGCTGGCCACCGCGGCGGGGTTGCGGCCCACCAGGAAGCCGGCGGCGACCAAGCCGAGCAGCGTGCCGACTTTGGCAAACGTGAAAACGTTTTGCACCGTGGCGCCGGTGCGGATGCCGTAGGTGTTGGCCCAGGTGAGGAAGACGATGACGGCGATCCCGAGGGCCTGCTGCGTGGTAATGCCGACGAGGGAGCCAGTGTTGGGATTACCAAAGCCCACCAGGAAGTTCTGGTCGCTGATCAAGGGGAAAAAGATGCCTGTATACTTGGCGAAGGCCACCGCCACGGCGGCGATGGTGCCGGTCTGGATCACCGCGAACATCGTCCAGCCGAAGAGGAATCCCGCCAGCGGACCGAAGGCTTCCCGCAGGTAGACGTACTGCCCGCCCGCGTGCGGCATGGCGGCGGCCAGTTCGCCGTAGCTCAACGCGGCGATCAGGGTGAGTGCCGCGGTGACGAACCAGGTCATCATCATCAGGCCCGGCGATTGCACCTGCCGTGAAATATCGGCGGCCACGATGAAGACG
>JADGNS010000913.1 GCA_017883355.1 Candidatus Solibacter sp. | reverse complement strand
ATACCTCAGACAACTACAGCCACTTGAGGCTCGCCGGATACCTGCACTTGATCGGCGGGTTCAGTCGGCAGCGCCTCGCCGTGCTCCATCAGGCTCTCCACAACCATCTGAACCACTTCCTGGATGTTCTTCAGAGCTTCCTGTTGGGTCCGGCCCCACGTGGCGCCGCCCTGCCCCACCAGCGCCGGACAGAATGCGTGCCAGCGCTCGCCGTCCGGCTCTACCACGATCCTGAAGCTGTAGGTCTTCATTTGCTCCGCCTGCTCTCAGTGTGCCACATCCCGGCACGGAAACGGAGCAGCCCTAACCGCCCCGACCCCGACAACCCAACCCGCGCCGACATCCAGCCCGATTCCCACACCCTGTACAATAGAACTACAGTGTCTGGGAAAACCTTCTACATCGAAACCTTCGGCTGCCAGATGAATGCCCACGACTCCGAAAAGGTCGTCGGCACTCTCCTCTCCGAAGGCTACGCGCAAGTGCAAACGCCGGAAGACGCGGGGCTCGTTCTCTACAACACGTGCAGCATCCGCGATAAGGCCGAACAGAAGGTCTTCAACCGCCTGCAGAATTTCAAGCGCGAGGGAATGAAGGGCAAGATCTTCGGCGTGCTGGGCTGCGTCGCCCAGCAGGAAGGCGAGAAGATCTTCGACCGCGCGCCGCACGTTTCGCTGGTCGCAGGCTCAGCCAGCTACACCCACCTCGGCGAGATGCTGGTCCAACTGGAAAGCGGCAACCGCCGCGTCACCGGCCTGAGCTTCGACAACGCCGAGGCCTTCGACACGCCGTTCACGCGCCGCGATAACCCGCACCGCGCCTACCTCACCATCATCGAAGGCTGCGACAAATCCTGCGCCTACTGCGTGGTCCCCTTTACCCGCGGACCGGAGCGCAGCCGCACCAGCGAGAGCGTCATGGCCGAAGCAGGCGGGCTCGCCGAAAAGGGCTACACCGAAGTCCAGTTGCTCGGCCAGAACGTCAACAGCTACCGCGATCCCTCGCCCGCCGGCTGGGACTTCGCTACCCTGCTCGCTCGCGTGGCCGAAATCCCCGGCATGCGCCGCGTGCGCTACACCACCAGCCATCCGCGCGATTTCGTGCGCGGCATCGTGGATGCCATGGACGCCAACCCCGCCATTTGCGATCACATCCACCTGCCCGTGCAGTCGGGCTCCTCCCGCATGCTCGCCGCCATGGACCGCCTCTATACCCGCGATGAATACATGCGCCGCATCGAGTGGATCCGCAACGCGAAGCGCCGCTACTCGCTCACCACCGACATCATCATCGGTTTCCCCGGCGAGACCGATGCCGATTTCCAGCAGACGCTCGACCTGCTCGACGAAGTCCAGTACGATTCCCTCTTCAGCTTCAAATACTCGCCGCGCCCCAACACCGCCGCGCTCACCATGGAAGACCGCGTCCCGGACGATGAGAAGCAGCGCCGCCTGCTGATCCTGCAGGAGAAGCAGCGCGCCATTCAGATCCGGCGTAACGCGGAGCTCATCGGCGGCATTCAGGAAGTGCTGGTGGAAGGCCGGAATCCGGCGCTGGGCCAGTGGATTGGCCGCACCACCTGCAACCGCACCCTCAACTTTTCGCACCCCAATACCAATGGAAACGATCTGGCCGGCAAGTACCTCTCCGTACGCGTCACCCGCGCCGGGCCCAACTCGCTGGTGGGCGAGAGCGCCGCGATCGTGTGATTCGTGGTGTAATCAGGGTGGGGGAGGACCGCAAAATAATGGAAGTGGAAATGAAAATTCGCGGGCTCATGATGGATCCCGTGACCAACATGCCCATTGTCATCCTGAAGGATATCAATGGCAACACCGTGCTCCCCATCTGGGTCGGCGTGTACGAGGCCAACGCCATCGCGCTCGAAATCGAAAAGGTCTCGACCCCGCGGCCCATGACCCACGACCTGATCAAGACCCTGCTGCTCGGCCTCGACACCGGCGTGCGCAAGGTGGTGGTCTCCGAACTCAAGGACGATACCTTCTACGCGGTGATCTGGCTCGACCGCAACGGCGAGCTGATCAGCGTGGATTCGCGCCCCAGCGACGCGCTCGCCCTGGCGCTCCGCCTGGATTGCCCCATCTACGTGGAAGAGACCGTGCTCAAATCGTCGAAACTGGCAGCCACGGTTTCCGACAAGGTGAATAACGAAGAGCTGCGGCGCTGGCTGGAAGGCCTCAACGACGAGGATCTCGGCCGCTATAAGATGTGAGCCGGCTTGAGGATCTGAACATCCGCCTCATGGTGGAAGGCCCGGCTGTTTCCATCTACGTGCGCGATAACTGCATCGCGGCGGTCGGCGGGGCACATCGCAACAACCAAGGCAGCACCGGGATGATGACGGACCAAGGCCTGGCCTATCTGGTGTGGCGCGACGGCCAACCTTATCTGGCCGCCAAGGCCGGCGAAACCCCGGCGACCCAGGAACAGGTGAAAGCCATTCATAGATTTTCCGAAGATCTCAAGATCGCACTGAGCACATGACCATCGACGAACAACTCACTTACCTGCGCAAAGGCATGGCGGAGATCATCCGCGAAGAAGACCTGCGCGAGCGGCTCATCCAGGCCGCCAAGACCGGCCGCAAACTGCGCGTCAAAGCCGGCTTCGACCCCACCGCGCCGGACCTGCACCTGGGGCACACCGTGCTCCTGCGCAAGATGAAGCACTTCCAGGATCTGGGCCACACCGTGATCTTCCTGATCGGCGACATGACCGGCATGATCGGCGACCCCACCGGCCGCAATATCACCCGGCCCCCGCTGACCACCGAGGCCATCGAGCGCAATGCCGAAACCTACAAGCAGCAGGTCTTCAAAATCCTCGATCCCGCAAAAACCGAAGTCCGTTTCAACAGCCAATGGCTGGCGCCGCTCCAGTGGGTAGATGTCATTCACCTGACCAGCAAATACACCGTCGCCCGCCTCCTGGAACGCGACGAATTCGCCAAGCGAATGGCCGCCAACGCGCCCATCTCGCTCCACGAGCTGATGTACTCGCTGGCCCAGGGCTACGATTCCGTCGCCCTGGAATGCGACGTGGAAATGGGCGGCACGGACCAGAAATTCAACCTCCTGGTGGGCCGCGAATTGCAACGCGACTACGGCCAGCCGCCGCAAATTGTCGCCATGGTGCCAATTCTCGAAGGCCTCGACGGCGTCAACAAGATGTCCAAGTCGCTGGG
>JADGNS010000912.1 GCA_017883355.1 Candidatus Solibacter sp. | reverse complement strand
TCTTGACCGCGGCTGTGGGCGATATGGAATTCGCGTACACCGACGCTGCCGGACGGACATCCCCCGATTTTATTAACGTGGGCGCCGGTGAGATTGGCGGGAAAACCCTCGCTCCCGGCCTCTACAAATGGGGTACCGGTGTCTCGATCTCAACGGATGTGACGCTCTCGGGTGGCCCGAACGATGTCTGGATCTTCCAGATAGCGGGAAAGCTGCATGAGGCCAACGGGAAGCACGTGACTCTGGCCGGCGGCGCACTGGCCAAGAACATCTTCTGGCAGGTCGCTGGCGTGGTGACGATTGGAACCACCGCGCACTTCGAAGGCGTCATACTGGCAAAAACCCTGATCGCCGTGAACACCGGAGCATCGGTGAACGGCAGACTGTTTGCGCAGACCGCGGTCACTCTTCAGCAGAATGCGATTACCGAGCCCGCGTCCGCGTCCGGTAACGGCGGCCGGTAATATCAAAGGGTTGCAGATTCCGTTCTGTACTTCCCTTTTTTGGGCCTCCCCACTAAGGTTGGACCTCGCTGCTAACGGGTCCAACAGTGAGGAGGCCCATTATCTGTTCAGGAAACTATTTCACATGGACCCCGTTCGCGGCGACTAAAGCTCCGCCCGCATCCTGCCGATCATCTGCACGTGACCTCGGCAGATGATATCGAGCACCGCGAGCGCCAGCTCAATCGCTTCAAACGTCTGATCGGCGAGCTCACGCGCGGAGAGATGAACCGCAATACCTTTGAAGCCTGGGAAATCGAGCTCCTGCTGGATTTCGACACCTGCCAGGTACCCTCGCGCCGCCGTACGGAAATCCTGCGCCAGTATCAGAATGCCGTGGAACGCCAACTGGAAACCGGCCCAGGGCCGCCCATGAAGCTCTCCCACTTCCTCGTCCTGCGCGAGCAGCGCCGCAACGCCCTGGAGTGAGCGAGCTTATTCGAGAGCCTGTTCAACTATGACGCGCCGCCCCTCGACCCGGTATTTGCCCGCGATCACAATGCCGATCGCCTCCGCATAGATGCGGTGTTCTTCCTTCAGGATGCGCGCCGCCAGTGTCTCCTCCGTGTCGAGGTTCCGCACCGGCACCGCCGCCTGAATCACGATCGGCCCCGCATCCAGATCCTCATCCACGAAATGCACCGTGCAGCCGGTAATCTTTACGCCGTGCGCCAGCGCCTGATGCTGCGCATCCAGCCCCGGGAACGCCGGCAACAGCGAGGGATGAATATTCAGAATGCGATTGGGAAACTCGCGAATGAAGCCCGCGCTCAGCAGCCGCATGAATCCCGCCAGGCAGACCAGATCCACGTCATGCTTGCGCAGTTCCGCCACCAGCAAGCGGTCGTACACTTCGCGATCCAGACCTTTGGATGGCAGGCATACCGCAGGCAGCCCGCGCGAGAGCGCCGTCTCCAGCCCGCGCGCCTCCGCCCGATTGGAGATCACCACCGCAATCTCGACCCCGAGCACGCCCAGCGCGCCGTTCGCCACGTTCTCCGCGATCGCCTCGAAGTTCGATCCGCGCCCCGAGATGAGAATCCCCAGCCGCTTCACCGGTACTCCACGCGCGGACGGCCGCGCTTCAAGGCCACTACGCTGCCCATGCGGAACGGCGTCTCGCCCAGCTTATGCAGCACGCCTTCCGCGTTTGCCGCGGAGCGCGCGGGCACCGCCAGAATCATCCCCACGCCGAGATTCAAGGTGCGCCGGTAATCGTCTTCCGGAATGTCGCCGATGCGCCGCAGAACTTCAAAAAGCGGCGGGATCTTCCAGGCGCCCGTCTCGATCGCCACGCCGAATTCCTTAGGCAGCATGCGCGGCGTATTGTCCGTGATGCCGCCGCCGGTGATGTGCGCCGCCCCGTGCAACAGGCCCGCCGCCATCAGCGCGCGAATCGGCTTCAGATAGCTGCGATGCACCGCCAGCAGCGCATCGCCCACCGTCGCGCCGACGGCCGGCAGCAGCGTCTTCGGCCCATACCCCGCCACCTCGAACAGCAGCTTGCGTGCCAGCGAATAGCCGTTGGTGTGCAGCCCGGTGGAAGGCAGCCCGAGCAGCACGTCCCCCGCGCGGATGTCTTTCCCGGTGAGCAACTCGCCGCGCTCCGCCGCGCCCACGATGAAGCCCGCCAGGTCGTACTCCCCGGCGGCGTACAGTCCCGGCATCTCCGCCGTCTCGCCGCCGATCAGCGCGCACCCGTTCTTCTTACATCCGCGCGCAATCCCGCCGACCACGGCCGCCGCCACATCGGCATCCAGTTTCCCCACCGCGAAGTAGTCCAGGAAGAACAGCGGCGTGGCGCCCTGCACGGCGATATCGTTCACGCAGTGGTTGACCAGATCTTCACCTACCGTGCCGTGCCGTCCGGTCAGGAACGCCACCTTCAATTTCGTCCCGACCCCGTCGGCGGAGCTCACCAGCACCGGCTTGCGATACCCCGCCAGTTGGTACATCGCCCCGAAGCTGCCGATCTCGGTCAGCACCCCGGGCGTGAACGTCTGGCGGGCAAACTTCTTGATGGAGGAAACGGCGCGATCGGCCTCGTCGATATTGACGCCGGCGTCGCGGTAGCGAACTGGTTTTCGGGTGGACAAATCCCAGTATACGGCGTAGAATGCAGCCAGTAGTGGGGACCCCCCGTAGCGTAACCATTCGTACAGAGTGAACGCCGTATCACCCATTCGCTATTATGAAAAACCTAGTCACAGCGCTATTTCTGTGTTGTGCTTTGGCCCTTGCCCAATCTCATCCGGCAGTGGCCATCCACAACGCGAAGATTGTGACCGTCTCCGGCTCTGTCATCAACAAGGGCACGGTGGTGGTGCGCAATGGACTGATCGAAGCCGTCGGGGAAAACGTCGCCGTTCCCGCCGACGCCATGCTGGTGGAGGGCGAAGGCCTCACCGTTTATCCGGGCCTGATCGACGCCTTGAGCACGTGGGGACAACCCGGCGCGGCGCCCGCTGCCGCCGCTGCAACCGCCGGCCGCGGCGGACGCGGAACCACTACCCCAACCCCAGCCACCGCCGCGACCACCCAAGCCGCCGCCCCTCCCGCGCGCGGACCTGAAGATCGTCCCCAGACCACCAGTTGGGTCAAGATCGCCGACGACGTCTCCAGCACCGATCGCCGCATCGAAACCGCGCGCGGCGCGGGCTTCACCACGGCGGTCACTTTCCCGACTCGCGGAATCTTCGCCGGA
>JADGNS010000911.1 GCA_017883355.1 Candidatus Solibacter sp. | reverse complement strand
CCGAATCAGCCAGTCCAGCTTCGGGAAATCGCGATCCAGGTGCGCGTTGCCTTCGGCGAAAATGCGGTCCTGCCTGCCTCCTCGCATGCCGCCGCCGGAGTTCTCCCCGTATCCGGCGTAAAGTTGGTCCACTACATCCATGCCTTCCACCACCATGCCGAGCGGTGCGAAGCCATCCGGATCCTGGCTGGACATGTCGGTTTTGCAGATGTAAATCTGCGTGGTGCGCGCATGGGGACCCGTCATGGCAAAGGCAAAGCGCCCGCGCGTGTTGGATTGGCGCACCGGGTCGTCGGGCACGGTTGGGGCGCGCCAGACCGCGGCGACGGCGGGATCCCCGGGGATGCCGAACTGCACGAATCGCGCGGTGACGCGGTAGAAGCGCGAGTCATCGTAGAAGCCGGCGCGGACCAGGTTGTAGAAGCGGTCCGCGCCGACGGGCGCCCATTCGCGATGCGCTTCCAGAACGAACTCTCCGCGCGAGGTTTCCACACGCACGCGATATCGCGCGGGCGAGTGCTTCCGCCAGAAGCGATCGTTGGGATTGCGCAGGGCGCCGTGACCTCTGGCGCCGGCCAGCGGCAGAAGGGTGAGCAGCACGAGAAGGAAGCGCATCGTTTCCCAGTATGCGATACGATCGTTGGCATGTCGCCAATTGTGCTTGCCGCGCTACTCTTGTCTCTGGCCGCGCCGCTCGCGGCCGCGGATTACCCTGCGCCCACCGAAGGCGATTATCTGGTCACCGATTTCCACTTCACCACGGGCGAAACGCTGCCCCGGCTGAATCTGCACTACACCACCCTCGGCACGCCGGTGAAGAACGCCTCCGGCGTGGTGACCAACGCCGTACTGATCATGCACGGCACCGGCGGCAGCGGCCGCGCGTTTCTCTCGCCCACCTTCGCCGGACAGCTCTTCGGCGCCGGGCAACTGCTGGACGCCACCCGGTACTTCATCATCCTGCCGGACGATATCGGGCACGGAAAATCCAGCAAGCCGAGCGATGGGCTGCACATGAAGTTCCCGCACTACACTTACACGGACATGGTGCACGGCGAGTACCGGGTCGTGGCCGAAAAGCTCGGGGTGAATCACCTGCGGCTGGTGATGGGTACCTCGATGGGGGCCATGCACACCTGGATATGGGGCACGATGTACGCGGACTTCATGGACGCGCTGATGCCGCTGGCTTCGGCGCCGGTGGAGATCGGCGGACGCAATCGCATGCTGCGCAAGATGATCGTGGATTCCATCAAGCGGGATCCGAACTGGAACAACGGCGAATACACGGGTCCGTTAGCTAATTTGGTGGCGGCGAATTTCGCGCTCTTCATGATGACGTCCAGCCCGCTCCAACTGCTCAAGCAGGCGCCGACGCGCGCACAGGCCGACGCCCTCTTCGAACGCCGCTTTTACTTGGGCGCCGCGGCGGACGCCAACGATATGCTGTACCACTTCGATAGCTCGCGCGACTACAATCCACAGCCGGACCTGGAGAAGATTCAGGCGCCGCTCTTTGCAGTGAACTCGGCCGACGACCAGGTGAATCCTCCCGAGCTGGGCATTCTGGAGCGCGAAATCAAACGCGTGAAGCGCGGGCGCTACATCCTGATTCCCACCAGCGATGCGACGCGCGGCCATGGCACGCACTCGCTGCCGGCTATCTGGGGCGAGTATCTGGCGGAACTGCTGAAGGACTCGGAAAAGTAAGTGGGGCGGGGCATCCCGCGCGTTGTTAGCTTGCGGCCCGCATTTGGTTCCATCCCCTGGTCTGGACCTCGCGCTGGTGGTACCAATGCAACCACGCCAGGTTCACACTGCGGACCAGCTCTCGGAGTTCGAACGGCTTCGCCAGTACATCGTATGCTCCCAGGTTCAGGGCTTCGGCCCAGAGTCTGTCGTCCGCAAGGCGGGACGTGACGATCAACGGGGGTGCATTCGGTAAAACCCTCAATTCTTCCAGCATGTCGATCCATGTGCCCGGCGACAGATCGCGCTCACATAGCACGACGCCAATTTCCCATCTGCGGATCGCCGCCATTGCAGACGCCAGGCTGTCGGCTCTGTATAGTGCCCGCTTCGAGTGGCTGAAAATCGCTTGCAGCGAGAAGTAGTCGTCGGCAAGAGGGCTGACCGAAAGAACGGTCACAATCCTTGGCTTATTCGTTTCCGGTGTGAGCTGATAGTTCATGACAGGTCTCCTGAGCCGTAGTGCGGATCGGTTTTTGTTAAGAACCTTTCATGTTGCACGCAAGTGGCCGCAGCCGAGTTAGCCAGCACCACGAGTCAGTGGGTTTCCGCTGCGCAGCACGGGCAACGTGGTGCCGGGTTTGTTTTCAACCGGAAGCTGGATTAGGTAGAACCCCGGATTTACACCCTCGGCGGTTGCGAGACATCCGCCCGCCAAATCGCGCGTAAAAGTTACCGCTGGACGGACAGACGGACTGTGCAAGTTCTTCTCCGGAGCGGACCGTCCGTCGATCCGTCGCCGCTGGTGCTAACATGCTCGAAAGGAGATCTTCATGCGACGTGCAATTCTTTTGACCAACTTGCTCCTATGCGCTTTTTGTTCGTCTCTCCCGGCCGCTGTTCCGCAGGGATGGTTCGTGGCAGGTTCGACGCCGCAACAATATGCCGTCGCGACGGGCGCATCGGTGACCTATGCGGGCAAACCGAGCGTCGCGTTGCGGTCCTCCACCGGCAATCCCACGGGATTCGTGACGCTGATGCAGAGCTTCCTGCCGGACGGCTACACGGGCAAGCGCGTCCGCCTCTCCGGTTTTGTGAAATCCAGCCAGGTCAGCGGATGGGCCGGGCTCTGGATGCGGATCGACGCCGGCTACCTCATGGCGACGTTCGACAACATGCAGGACCGGCCGGTCCAGGGGACCATGGATTGGACCCGGTATAGCGTGGTGCTGGACATCCCGGTAGGCTCTACGGGCGTGAACTTCGGAATCCTTCTGGATGGAACCGGGACGGTGTGGTTGAGCGGCGTGACCTTCGAAGTGGTCGGCAGCGATACACCTGTAACCGCGACGATCACTACGCCCTCGGCACCCGTCAACCTGGATTTCCAGCAGTAGCTCAGTTGTGGGGCACGTTGGAAACCTGGAAGCGGGTTGCTAACCTAATGCCGCTCGTTTTTCCCAAAACTGCGAATCCTGCAGAAGCTGTGGGGCGGACCCCCCGGTCCGCGCGGGTCCCCCTGGAC
>JADGNS010000910.1 GCA_017883355.1 Candidatus Solibacter sp. | reverse complement strand
GTGCCCGGATGGCCAGGCCCACGCGCGCGCCATTGTACTTCTTGAAATAGACCCGGGCCTCGTACGCTTCGACCGCCCCTGCCTGGCGCAGGAGTTCGGGGTCCCACGTTTCGCCCAGGCCGTTCGACTGTGGGAACGTGGTGGCCGTAACCGAACCGCCCCGCACCCAACCCAGACCGTGCAGTCCCTCGGTCCAGTTGGTGAAGGCCGCAATTCCGAGCCGTGGGATTGCCGGTTGCACCTGTCCCAGCATCCCGATCTTCTCATCCAGCGTCAGGCGCGAAACCAGATCGTCCACCCGTTGCTCGATAGACAGCTTCGGATCTTGAAAGGGATAGGCCTGCTGCGGCGTCTGCTGTTGGGCGTGGACCACGGCCACGGCAAACGCCGCGCCCAATGCCGCCAATGCGATCGATGCAATTCGTAGTTTCATGTAAATCCGTGGAACGCCTCATCTTATGGCGTGGCACACAAAAGAGCAATGGATCTTAAGGACTGTACGCCTGATTCATGGGTGTCAAGCTGTTACCATCTGAGCTGGACAGTGCAGCTTTATTGAACACGTCGAAGGACCCTTGTGACCAATACCCGCCGTTTTTCCCTCCTGCTGTGCGCCGCCCTGGCGCTGTTGGGGAGCCCTCGCCTGAAGGCTCAAGTGGACCGGCCGCCCGGCCTCTTACAGGACCTGGTGGATGTCAGCCCGGATTTTCACGAATACCGGAACAGCTACTTCCTGGCCGACAAGCTGACGGGCTTTGACCCGTCGACCGGGGTGGGCGCTATCACGTGGGCACGCCATCAGCTTTCCCCGAGAATTGCCTTCAGCAACATGGAGAACGTGCTGCGCCCCTTCGACGGCGTCACCTTCCCGGAAGGCGAATACGCCGTCAACCCCGCGCTGCCCTTCTCGATTCAGTTCGTATCTCCGCGCACCGTCCGTATCCGCCTGCGCACCGGGCCGCAGGTGGGGGCGGAACTGCCCTCACCGATGCTGGTCGGCGAGCCTCCGCGCGACGGTTCCTGGAAACTGGCGCGCATTGCCGGAGGCTACCGCTACACCAGCACGGCCGGGTCGGTCACGATTCTGGAGAACCCGTGGCACGTGGAATTCCGCGATGCCCAAGGGCGTCTCCTCACCAAAACCAACCACGCTTCGGACAATGCCTCGCAGCTCGACCCCGTGCTGCCCTTCTCCTTTGTCCGCCGCACCTCCGACTACTCCCGCAGCGTCGCCGCGGTGTTCTCCCTCGCGCCCGGCGAAAAACTGTTCGGCTGCGGCGAAAGCTTCACCCGGCTCGACAAGCGCGGCCAGAAGGTCGTGCTGTGGGCCAATGACGCCAACGGCGTCGAGACCGGCCGCATGTACAAGCCGATCCCTTTCTTCATGAGCAACCGCGGGTACGGCATGTTCGTCCACACCTCGGCGCCGGCCACCTTCGATTTCGGCGCCTCGTATGGCAACACCAACGCCCTGCTGTTGGGTGACGACGCTCTGGACCTGTTCGTGTTCCTCGGCGAGCCGAAGGACATCCTCAACGAGTACACCACGCTCACCGGGAAGCCGTCCATGCCGCCCTTGTGGAGTTTCGGCCTGTGGATGAGCCGCATCACTTACTTCTCCGAGGACGAGACGCGCGCTGTGGCCGCCAAACTGCGGCAGAATCGTATTCCGAGCGACGTGATCCACCTGGATACCGGCTGGTTCGAAAACGACTGGCGCTGCGACTACAAATTCTCCACCACCCGCTTCAAAGACCCGGCGAAGATGATTGCCGATCTCAAACGCGACGGTTTCCACATCTCCCTCTGGCAGCTTCCCTACTTCGTCCCCAAGAACTCGCTGTTCCCGGAGATTCTCGCCAAGGGCTTGGCCGTCCGGGACGGCAAAGGCAACCTGCCCTACGAGGACGCCGTCCTCGACTTCACCAGCCCCGCCGCCGTGCAATGGTATCAGGACAAGATCGCCGGCCTTCTGAAGATGGGGGTGGGCGCCATCAAAGTCGATTTCGGCGAAGCCGCGCCGCTTACGGGAATCTACGCAAACGGCCGCAGTGGATTCTACGAACACAATCTCTATCCGCTGCGCTACAACAAGGCAGTGGCGGATATCACGCGCCAGGTCACGGGCGAAAACATTATTTGGGCGCGCAGCGCGTGGGCCGGCAGCCAGCGCTATCCGCTGCATTGGGGCGGCGATTCCGGCGCCCAGGATTCCAGCATGGCCGCCACCCTGCGCGGAGGACTCTCATTCGGATTGAGCGGCTTCACATTCTGGAGCCACGATATCGGAGGCTTCGCGGCCAAGACGCCGGAGGAACTCTATCGCCGCTGGATGCCGTTCGGCATGCTGACGTCGCACAGCCGCTGCCACGGCACGCCGCCAAAAGAGCCGTGGGAGTATAGCGCCGCGTTCATGGACGATTTCCGCCGCGCCGACGAGCTGAAATACCGCCTCATGCCGTACATCTACGCGCAGTCGAAGGATGCCAGCGAGCGCGGGCTGCCCATGGTGCGCGCGCTGTTCATCGAGTATCCCGGCGACCCCGGCTCCTGGCAGGTGGAAGACGAGTACCTGTTCGGCTCGGACATCCTGGTGGCGCCGCTGATGGAAACCGGCACCTCGGGACGCGACGTCTATTTGCCGCCCGGCCAGTGGATCGATTACCAGACGGGCAAGGTCCACGCCGGGGGATGGCACAACATTCAAGCGGGCCAGATACCGGTGGTGATGCTGGTGCGCGAAGGCGCCGTGATTCCGCACATGAAGTTGGCGCAGTCCACTGCGCAGATGGTTTGGGCGAACCTCGAAATGGTGGTCTACGCCTCTAGCGTACAAAACGCGCAGGGCATGGTCTGCCTGCCGGCGGACAACGTGCTGCGCCGCATGGAAGCCGTGCGGCGCAATGGCGCCTTCGCCCTGGCCAGTGATCCTCTCGCAGGGAAAGCGTCGTCGACCATACGCCTGTATTCGCAGAGCACGAAATAGGAGTGCCGAAAATGAAGGTCCGTTCTGCTGTTCTGGCGGCAATCGTTGCCGCGAGCGCCGCCGCTACGCTCCACGCCCAGGCCGCTACGCCGGCGGCTCAAGCCAAGGAACGTCCGCTTCCCCGTCTGGTGAAGAAGGACGGGCGCTACGCCCTGTTTGTCGACGGCGCTCCCTACCTGATGTTGGGCGCGCAGGTGCATAACTCCAGCGCCTGGCCGGCCATGCTGCCCAA
>JADGNS010000078.1 GCA_017883355.1 Candidatus Solibacter sp. | reverse complement strand
CTGCCCGCCGATCTTTGGCTCCTCCCGGCATTCCTGCCACAGCAGGTATCCCAATGCGTCCGAGAGATGCGTCCGCAATCGGTCGCGGTCTTTATCGATCTGGTTTGTTTCCGCCTTGAAACACACCTGTTCCAGGTCCTTGATCAACTCTTTGCACCCTGGGTCCACCAACAACCCGATCTTCCCCGCGGCTGATTTCAATTCCCGGTTCGTCAGGTTGATTCGCTCCCGCACGCTCGGATTCGACTTCGGCGCCCGGTACTCCACCTTCATGCTCGCGTGCGCCGCGAAATGATCGCGAATCATGTCGTAATCCGTCGAACCCGTCGTCTGCTCGTGGTGCCCCGACGCGTCACCGTAGACCAACACCCCGGCATCGTGCCTCGGATACCGCTTCAGAAATTCCTCGCACGCCTGCCTCGTCGTTCCGTGCCGGATCACGATTTCCCCCACTACCTCCAACACCCCGCCCGCCCGCTGTACAATCAACGAACTCATCGGATCTACGTTGAAGTCCAACGTCCACCACAGTGGTTCGTATGGATTCACCTTCAATTCCCGTATGTGCGTGTCGCGCTCGAACGCCGAGTAGACCCGGCCTCCGTCCATACTCAGGTAAGACCCAAGCACTTCCTGCTCATAGAACTTCTCGTCGTAGCTGTCTTTCAGCCGTTCGTAGAAATCCTCGATCTTTCCCAGCAGGTGCCGGTTCTCGAATGGCTCCGCTTGAACCGCTGCGTACCCCTGCACCGGATCCGCAATGAACTTCCGGTAGACCCAGTCGTAACCCTTCGGCGTCCATACCCCGAATCCGCATAGCCGCGTCGCCCGCGGATCCCGCAGCCGGCCTTCCAGCCGCAGCCACGAATCCTCCTGTGTGTAAGTCAGCTCGTCCAGCCCGAACCATGACAGGTTCGTTCCTCGAAGCCGCTCGAATTCTTCCACCGGCCGGAACAGGATCCTGGAACGTGTATCTTCCATGACAAACGTGTTCTCGGCCCTGTTATGTTCGTATGGGATGTCGTTGGCGTCCAGAATCTCGATTAATGCCGCCTGCGTGGCATCTCGTAACATCGGGTAAGTGGGTGCTCCCAAGAGCCCTAGGCGTCCCGGATTCACGTAGCTCAGCCGGATTGCCTCTTGACACAGTGCCTGGCTCTTTCCGCTGCCGATCGGCCCGGAGAATCCCTTGAACCTGTTCTCTAACGCGTGGAACTTCTTCTGCGAAGGTAATGGGTCGTACTTTATGTCTCGCTTGATCTCACCGGCTCGACCCATGTGACCTTGATCTCCTTTGGCTCCTCGTCTCCGATTTCTTTCTCCATCTGCACTAATTTCAAGTAGTCGGCCAACGAAGGCTTGAATTCATCCTTCGCTAACTTCGTCTCCATCGTTGCGATCACCTTTTCGAGAACTCCGCCCACTCGCAGCTTGTTTCTTACCTCCGTCCAGTGCTCGCATTCCTGACAGGATTTAGGAGCCTTCTCTGTTTTCTTGCCCTTGGCCACCGTCGTGCTCCTCAATATTAGAAAGACCTACTAAATAAAAAAGGCCTCGCGAAAACTCGCGAAGCCAAACAACTCTTCCCTGACTCGACAATAACACCCGCGGTGTTGCCTTTGGCCCGAAGAAATTTGTTAACTAATTGATAATAGGGGAAATATAAATCTCAATGATTGGTGAATAGGTATTTTCCGCCGCTCGATTTCTGCAAATGGAACCGCGTTTTGCCCGCCAGTTGCTCCAGTCGCACGGCCTTAGGCCCTTCTACCACAAGGTAATACCGCGCCTCGCTGCTCCATAGCTGCTGGAATTCCGCGTCGTCGATAAACACGTTCCGCGGTGCGTCCGGTGCGTACGATCCGTAATCCAGATTGTTGACCCGCCCATTCAGCAGATACGCCCGCCGGTTCGTGTAAAAGAATACCGACGAAAAAGTGTAATACTGGTCGTCCACTATCAACTTGCCCGGCGGCGCCGCCAGCAACGCCTGCGCCAGCGGCCGCGACGCCATGTACGGGTCGAACACCACCAGCGCCAGCCGCGCCGCATGGAAAAACAAAACCATCATTGCCACCAGCGCCGTTCCTGCCGCCGCACCGCGTAACCGCCACGCGCCCCACGTCCCCACCGCGAACGCCAGGCCTGCCACAACCAGCGGCCCCCGTAAGTATGCGAAGGATGCCATCGTCAAATCCGTCATGTGCCCCAACGATAGCGTGTACACATCCGGATTCGAAGTCAACGCGGACGCGATATCCCCCGGCGCTCCGAGGTTCCGCACCACCCACAGAATCGCGCAGATCGCCGCCAGCGCCAGCGTCGTCACCACTCCGATCCCTCGCCTCCCCCACTTCAGCCACCCGTCCCCGCTCGCCATCGCGCATCCCAATAGCAGCGCCAGCGCCGGATAACACGGCATTGAGTAGTACTCTTGCGTCGTCGAAAACGTGAAGAAGGTCAGGATGAATCCCGCCCAGCACAAACACAACAGCCGTACCCGCGATGCACGGTCCACACCCCGGTACTTCAAGCGCAAAGCCGCCGGAAAATACAGGCTCCACGGAAAGAACCACAGCAGGTGGAACAGCCAGAAATAAGCCCGCGGCACCGTGTTGTAATCGCGCGGATATCGCAGATTCAGAAACCGCAGCACGTGTTCGTTGATGAAGTAGAACCAGAAGAACCCGTGATACGAGCCCCTCTCGCTGTGCATCGTGAAATCGAAGTATGGCGGATTGCGCAGCGTCGCCAGTACGTGCCACGGCGCCGCGATCCCTAGCGCCAGCAACGGCCCCCAAATCACGTGCAACCGCCGCCATGTCCGCGCAACCAGTAACTGCTTCGTCAGCCCGAGATACAGCAGCCCCGTCGCCACCGGGAACGCCGCCGCAATCAGTCCCTTCAGCAGCAGTCCCGTGCCCATCGCCGCCCACATCGCCATCGCCCACGCCGCCGGATGCCGTTCCTCTTCCTCTAGCGCCCGCATCATCCCCCACAGCGCAATCGTGATGGCGAGCGTCAGCATCACATCTGGAATCAGGATGCGCGTGAACAGAAACAGCCCCACGCTGGTCCCTAGCACCAGGCCCGCGTGCAGTCCCACGCGCTGCCCGAATGCCCACGCCGCAAACCGCGCCGTCACCCAGCACAACAACACCGTGCTCAATGCGATCGGGATCCGCGCCGCCCAGTCGTGTGGTCCGAAAATGGCGAAGGACACCGCCATCATCCAGTATTTCAGGGGAGATTTCTCGAGGTAGGCCACCCCGTCTAGTCGCGCCGTCACCCAATCGCCCGATTGCAGCATATTGCGCGCAATCTGTGCCTGCACCGCGTCCACATCGTCCATCAGGGAAGGCGGGCTTACTATGCAGCCCACGAAAATTACCGCCGCCACCAGCGCGACAATTATCTGATAGCGAAGACCCGCGCGTTCGCCTGCGGAGCCGCCTCTGCCCTGGGCGGAGTCTCCACCTTCCATCTCTTCATCCACAGGAAAAGCGTCAGCAGACCCCATAAGTGATATCCGGCATTGATGCGTCTCTCCATATGATCGCGGATCAATGCCTCAATCGCGCGTCCATCGAAAATGCCCGTCGCCGCCGTCGCCTCCGGCGTCACCGTATCCATCAACAATCCCCGCAACACGCCCCGGAACCAGTCGTGAGTCGGTATGTCGAAACCCGTCTTCTTCCGATTCAGCACGGCCTCCGGCAACTTGCCGCGCATCAGTTCCCGCAGCACTACCTTCTGCGTTCCCCCGCGGATCTTCAGCCGTTGCGGCAGCAATGCTGCGAATTCCACAATCCGGTGATCCAAGAACGGCGGACGCACTTCCAGCGAATGCGCCATGCTCATCCGGTCCGTCTTGTACAGAATATCGTCCGGCAGATAGTAATTCTGATCCACCGTCAGATACCGCTGTAGCACGTCGTTCGGCGCCATCTTTAGTTCGTCAACCAGCCTCCGAAGCCCGTTGCCGTTCGTCCCCGGACGGATCTGCGCCAGTTGCTCCGGCGAGAACGTTCCGTTCCAGAAGAAGTGCGCTTCATCCGGATCTAGCAGGCTGCCTTCCAGCCACCGCTTTAGCTTGTACTCCAGACTGATCTTTTCGTCCGACACCGGGAGGTACCGGTCCATCGCGCCCCGCATCAGCCGCCGCAGCCCCGCCGGCACCATCCGCCGGAAAGGTCTCACCAGCCGGTCCGCCTGGTGAGTCAGATATCCGCCGAATAGTTCATCCGCGCCTTCTCCCGAGAGCGCCACCGTCACGTGCCGCCGGCTCATCCGCGACAGGAACCACACCGGCAGCGCCCCCGCGTCCCCGCTCGGTTCGTCCGAATAGTACGCAAAGTCCTCAATGGCGCTCTGTAGCTCCACTTCCGGATTCAGATCGAATTCGTGATGGTCCGTCCCGTACCTGCTCGCGATCTCCCGGAAGTACCGGCTCTCGTCAAAGCTCCGCCCGTGAAACGAAACCGAGAACGTCTTCAGTTTCCCCGCGGTCTGAGCTGCTGCGTAGTGCAGGATTGCCGACGAATCCAGGCCCCCGGACGCCCACACGCCCAGCGGAACATCCGCAATTAGATGCTCCCGTACCGCATCGTGCAGCAGCCAGTCCAGTTCCTCCTTCGCCGCATCCAGCGAGATCCGCCGCTTCGTGCCCTCGGGGAGTTTCCACCACGCTTCGCTATGCAGTTTCCCGTGCCGCCATTCCAGCAAGTGCCCCGGCGCCACCTTCCGGATCCCCCGGATCAGCGTCTGCGTCCCCGCCACGTAGTTCAGCGACAAGTACGTATCCAGCGCGTCCAGATCCAGATGCCGTGGCACCTCCGGATGCTCCAGGATTGCCTTCATCTCCGATCCGAAATACAACTCCTCGCCGTCGCGATAGTAGTAAAGCGGTTTGATCCCCATCCGGTCGCGCACCAGCACCAGCCGCTTTTGCGACTCCGTCCACAACGCAACCGCGAACATCCCGCGCATCCGCGAGAAACACGCCGTGTCCCACTCGAGGTATGCCCGCAACACTGTCTCCGTGTCGCAGTTCGAGTGGAAACGATGACCCAAACCCTCTAACTCGGCTCTGACTTCCCGATGGTTGTAGATCTCTCCGTTGAAGACAATCGCCGTATCCCGGTCGTCACTCAAGATAGGCTGGTCCCCGCCACCCAGATCGATGATCTTCAGGCGTACCGCACACAACGTCGCTTCGCTGCCTTCGAACACACCCTGCTGGTCCGGCCCGCGATGCGATATCGCTTCCGTAATGCGCTCGGCAACTCCCTTGCTGGCCCGCTTATTCCGACGTGTAAACCCCGCGATACCACACATTTAGATCAAAGTCCCCGTTTCCTCACAAGAACCGTTCGAACCTCGTGGATTTGTGTTGAATATACCACAACCGCTGTTGCCACGGTATCTGGTCCACTAACGCAAGCCTCTTTAGAGCTATCCCACTTTCTCCTCCGCTTCCTCCCCTGTTCTTGCCTCTCTCGGCGCTCACTGTAAGCGACCTTTCAACGGTTGCCGAGAACGTAGGTACCATGTCTTTGCGGCATCGGTCTTTGAGCGATTAGAGTTCCCTCGAGCGGCTCTGGCGCGGCACCGGCAGGGATAGCGGCCCATTCTTATCCGCCTTTCGGCCCACTTCGGCCCTGCCTCTTGCGGCAGCAAATCGTCATGCGACAGGTGTGAACAAATATTCCACCAGCGCTCCTCCGCGGTGGCGAACACGGCACCAGCACCCCTTGGGTGGAGAAACCTCCAGTAATGGTACGGCTCACCGGTGCGGTGATTGCGAACGTGGCATTATCCGTCTCGATCTCCCCGATTACTTCTCCGGCGGTCACCCGGTCGCCCTTGTGCTACCGCCATTCCCCAACTCTGCACTCTTCGACGGTATCGCCGGCCTTCGGCACCTCCACCGGCGTCACTATTGAAAGTTCTCCATCAGTTTCCAGCCTACCTCACAGAACTGACAGAGTGTTCGTTGGGTCGGTCCGAATCCCACGAAGTCACCCACGGACATTCCGTCCGGCTCATAGGAGCGCAGGAATTCCGGCATCGTGCAGAGCCGTTCGATTACATCCGATGGCACCGGTACATCGATCCGCTCCTCACGCGGCAAGTCCCGGGTCACAAACAACTCCTGGAAAGCGGGCGCGATAGACATCACCAGGTCTGCCCCGGCCAGTTCGGTCAAATGATACTCGCCCCGTAGGGCTGCCACCAGCAGAATCGCGTCATAACCGCGTTCCCGGTAGATCGTGTAGGCTCGCTTGGTGACCGCGATTCCGGCCTGACGGATGTCGGACTCGCTGATCGAGGCCTGATTGTCGTGCGCCACTTCGCGCAGGTAGTCGTCCAGGCGGCCGATCATAATCACGGCGAAACACTTCCCCGGCTCGATACCGTTGGCTCTGGCGCGCTCCACGCCTTTCCGGTGCCGCTCGGCGATGGCCACCACCTGCGGCACCGTGAAGCTGACCGTGGCCGCGACGGTGATGCCGGCCGCCACGCAGTCCTCCAGCACGTCCAGCCCGGCGGAGGTAGCCGGGAGTTTCACCGCGATGTTGGGCGCCCAGCGGTGAAAGCGGTTCGCCATGGCAAGCATGCACTCCCGGTCGCCGGCCCGCAGCGGATTCACTTGCGCGCAGACCAATCCCTTCTGTCCCTGGCTGGCGTGGTACTGGGGCAGCAGCTTTTCGGTCGTTCTGGTCACTGCGATGCGCGTCAGCGCTTCCGCTTTGGCTTCGGGCGGCAGCTTTTGCGCGAAGACTTCCTCGATAGCGGGCGCCCACAGCAGACGGTCCTTGCGCAACGCCAGGTTGGCCAGATATGGATTGGTGGTGACGCCCACGGCGCCGCGCGCCAGGCCAAGGTCCAGCTCCGCCGCTTCCGCGGAGTCGTGCCACCAGATGGTCGCGGTATTCTCGATGACCCACTGAAGATACGTATTCTGCATAATGATCCTCGCGGTTTTGTGACCACAAGCCGAAGAGCGTTTGACAGGCTCCGCGCTATACCTTTACGATACTGCGGAGGACGCCGTCCCACGGCGCCCGGTAGGGACGCACACACATGGCGGCGGCCTCTTTATCGCCGATCACCTGCTCCTTGACGGGGTCCCATCGAATGGAGCGTCCCAGCCGCAGCGACATGTTGGCCAGATTGCAGACAATGGCCACGCGGTGCCCGTCTTCCACTTCGCAGAGCGGCCGTTTCCGGCTGCGGATGGAATCCAGCCAGTCGCGTTCGTTCATCGCCATGGTGTCCTCGCCGCCGGTGCCATAGCGGGCGTCGGAGGCGACTCCTCCCTTGGACGGCTGAATCCACGGCGTGGGCTGCGTGGAGGTGTAGACCGGCCCGCCGACGGGATGTCCCATAAAGCGCGGGATGTCGTTGACCGGATCGATCTTGTTTTCCGGAACCACCTCATAGCCGCCGCTCAGGACCATGCTGCCCTTAGTGCCGAGATATACCTGGCCCCGGGCCGCGGGATCGCCGCGCATGGCATTGGCCTCGCGGATGGCGTAATTGACGGTGAAGCCGGGGAATACCCACATAGCGTCTTGCAGGTCGGGGGTCTCGCCGTCGTCTTCCAAAGCGAAGCGGCCGCCGGTCGACATCACCATCGAAGGCCCCTGCACATTCATGAGCGAGAGGACCTGGGAGAGCGTATGCGCCCCGAGGTTCGTCATCTGTCCGCCGGAATAGTCCCAGAACCAGCGGAAGTGGTAGAGCGCGCGGTGCGCGGTATACGGCTTCTTGGGCGCCGGCCCGAGCCACATGTCGTAATCCAGTACGGAAGGCGGATCCTGAACGGGAGTCTTGCCGAAGCCCGGATAGATGTTGCGCATCGATGCGACGCGAATCGAGTGGATCTTGCCGAGTTGGCCGCTCTGGACAACCTTCTTGGCTTCGGCCACGCCTTTTCCGTGCATCCGCTGCGTGCCCACCACGACGATCCGGTTATACTTGCGCGCCGCCTGGATCATCCACTTGCCTTCGTCGATGAAGACCGTCATCGGCTTCTCGACGTAGACGTCCTTACCCGCCGCGCAAGCCATGATGGTCAACAGCGCGTGCCAGTGATCGGGCGTGGCAACGACGACCCCCTGGATGTCCTTGTTCTCGTACATCTTGCGAAAATCGCTGTAGCCCTTGGCGTTGGGATTCCCCATGTACGCCAAGCCTTCATCCACGCGAGGCTTGTAGACGTCGCAGAGACCTACCAGATCCACGTCGTTGAATTTCTTGAAATCGGCGACATGCTGTTTGCCGATCAGGCCGAAGCCGATGAAGCCCACGCCAATCCGGTCATTGGCGCCGAGCACGCGGTTGTAAGACGCCGCGGTAAGGGCGGTCGCGCCGAGGAAGGCGCGACGGCTGGTGGAATTCGATTCCGATACGCTGGCCATGAGTTGTACTCCTAAATAGGATTATCCGGTTCTTATGTCATCTGCGCAAGCAAAAAGCTGTCCCGGGCCATGCCCCCAGCCCGAATCGCGTTCCGGAAAAAGTGTTTGAGGCCCCTTGCACTACAGCCCATTCCGTGATAGCCTCGCTCAGTTCGAATCTCTCGCTTTGAGGTATCTACATGCGAAGGCTGGCAATATTGACCGGATTGTTGGGCGTGGCGCTTGCCATAGGGTTCGCCCAAACAGGTGGGCAAATCACCGGGGAAGTCAGCGACCCGACCGGCGCGTTCGTTCCCAACGCTTCTGTTACCGTTACCAATGCCGCGACCGGCGTGGCGCGGACGACGACAACGAATGCCGCGGGAGTTTACAGCTTCCCCGATTTGACGCCCGGAACCTACGATGCAAAGGTAGTGGTGTCCGGCTTCGGCACTATCGTGAAAACCAACATCACGCTTCAGGTGCAGCAGACGGCGCGCGTCGATTTCGCGCTTGCCGTCGGACAATCCACCCAGACCATCGAAGTGTCTGCCAACGCGGCAATGTTGACCACAGAAAACGCGACCGTAGGCACCGTGATCGAGCAACAGCGCATTATCGATCTTCCGTTGAATGGCCGCAGCTTCTTCAGCCTGGTCGCGCTCAGTCCCAACGTGTCCTATGGATTTACCCCCGCCCAGCAGGCGAGCAGCCGTTTGGGCGGCTCGCGCTCCACTCTCACCATCTCCATGTCCGGCGCGCGCGCCACGTGGTCTAACTACACTCTGGATGGCGTCACCAACACCGATATCGACTTCAACACCTTCATCCTGCAGCCGTCCGTCGACGCTTTGCAAGAGTTCAAGGTGCAATCCGGGATCTATTCCGCGGAGTTCGGCCGCGAGGCCGGACAGGTCAACGTCTCCACCAAACCCGGCACCAACACCTACCACGGAGCCGCCTTTGAATTCCTTCGCAACAATGCTCTGGACGCCAGGAATTACGATTTCAGCTCAGCCAGCCGCAGTGCCACCAACCCTTCTCCAGCGAGTACCCCATACCGCCAGAATCAATACGGCTTCACGCTGGAAGGGCCGGTTCGGATTCCGAAGCTGTTGAACGGAACAAACCGGCTCTTTTTCATGTCGAGCTATGAAGGATACAAGTCCCGAACTACCACATCATCGCTGGCCACAACCCTGACGTCAGCCATGCGCACCGGCGATTTTTCAGCGGTCCCTACGGCTTTGCAGGATCCGCTCTCACGCTCTGGGACCTACCCCAACATCATCTCTTCTCCCTTCCCAGGAAACCAGATCCCTACCAGCCGCATCGACAAGAACTCACAGCTTCTGTTTAAGTTCTTCCCCGCGCCGAATCAGCCAGCTACCACCGGACTGCCCCTGCGAAACTACCAATACCTCTCCAAGGTTCCAGTGAACAAGGGCAATGTCACGGAGCGCATCGATTTCAACGAGAGCTCGAAGTCGCAGTGGTTCGGCCGTTATAGCTGGACCGGCGAATCCACCACTACCCCCGGCATCACTACCAACGACGGGTTCACTCTGAACACCCGGGCCAGCCAGTGGGTGGCGTCCAATGTCCGCACCATTTCACCGTCAAAAGTGAACGAGGCGCGGTTCGGCTACACCACGCTGTTCAACAATATCACCCAGCAGTTGGCGGGTGTCGAGAATGTGGATGAGGAGATGGGCATACCGGTGAAGGTTTCAGATCCGAATTCCTGGGGCGTTCCCAGCATTCAACTGAGCAACAACCTGAACAACTTCGGCAATCAGACCAGCAGCCCATTCCAGATCAACGACAAAATTTTCCAGGGTGTGGACAACTTCTCCTGGGTCATCGGGAAACACTCGTTGCGCATGGGTGGAGAGTACCGGTATAACAAGTTCCCGCAGCTCGGCAACGAATTCCCCCGCGGCCAGTTCTTTTTCACCGGCCAGTTCACCAACACCGTCACGGCG
>JADGNS010000909.1 GCA_017883355.1 Candidatus Solibacter sp. | reverse complement strand
TAGTAGTGGCCCAATCCGACACCAAAACCGCCCGCCAAAAAATGAAGCTGCGCATCCCGCACGGCAGCGGTTTCACGCGCCTGGTCCTGGGCCCAGCCGGACGCATCTTCATCATCCTGTTCTCACTCTTCGTCATAGCCGGCCTCGGAACCTTCACTTTCTTCTACGCCCGATACGCCCGCATCATCGACGAGAAGATCCGCGCCGGCGTGTTTGCCAATTCCGCCAAAATCTTCGCCGCGCCCGAATCGGTCTCCGTTGGCGATACCATGACTCCCAACGACATCGCCACCGGCCTGCGCCGCTCCGGCTACACCGAGTCCCGCGGCAACCCCGTGGGCTACTACCAGATCCACTCCAATTCCATCGAGATCTTCCCGCAATCCGATTCCTACTTCGACCAGGAACCCGGCCTCATCCGCTTCGCCAAAGGCAAGATCTCCGAGATCGTCTCCCTCCAGGACAATACCGCCCGCAATCAGTACCAGCTCGAGCCGCAACTCATCCAGGCCATCTCCGGACCCGCGCGTGAAAAGCGCCGCATGGTGAAGTTCCACGACATCCCCAAGGTCCTGGTGGATGCCGTCACTTCGATTGAAGACAAGCGCTTCTTCCAGCACCTCGGCTTCGACCCCGTCCGTATCCTCAAGGCCGTCTACGTCGACGTCAAGGAGGGCCGCAAGGATCAGGGCGCCTCCACCCTGAGCATGCAGACCGCCCGCATGTTCTTTCTCACCCAGGACAAAAGCTGGCGGCGCAAGGCCGCCGAAGTCATCATCACTCTCCAACTGGAACAGAAACTGTCCAAAGAGGAGATTTTCGAATACTACGCCAACCAGGTGGACCTTGGCTGGCGCGGCACCTTCCACATCGTGGGCCTGGCGCAGGCGTCCGAAGCCTACCTTGGTAAGGAACTCAACAGCATCAACCTCCCCGAGGCCGCCGAAATCGCCGGCATGATCCAGCGTCCGGGCTACTTCGACCCCTTCCGCCACCCCGACCGCCTGCGCGACCGCCGCAACATCGTCCTCCAACTGATGCGCCAGAACGACGTCATCAACGACCGCGACTACGCCCTCGCCATCGAGGCGCCGCTCACCGTGACCAAGACGGGATCCACCAGCGTGGAAGCTCCTTATTTTGTCGACATGGTGAACGATAAGTTGCAGAACATGTTCCAGGACGCCGATTTTCAGTCCAACGCGTTCCGCGTCTACACCACCATCGATATGCGCATCCAGCGCGCCGCCGTCGAAGCCGTCCGCCTGGGCATGATCGGCGTCGATGACCTGATCAAGAAGCAGCGCCGTTTTAAGGGACAGACACCTCCCACGCCGCAGGTCGCCCTCGTCGCCATCGATCCCCATACCGGCGAAGTGAAGGCGCTGGTGGGCGGGCGCAACTACGGGTTGAGCCAGCTCAATCACACCCTGGCCAAACGGCAGCCCGGATCCATCTTCAAACCCTTCGTGTACGCCACCGCCCTCGATACCGCCGTCTCCGGCGGTCCGCATGTCTTCACCGCCTCTACCACCGTGGTCGACGAGCCCACTACCTTTTATTACGATAACCAGAGCTACGAGCCCAGCAACTTCGAACACAAATTCTACGGCACGGTCACTTTGCGCGATGCCCTCGCCCACTCGCTCAATGTCGCCACCGTCAAAGTCGGCCAGATGGTCGGCTTCGGCGCCGTGGTCGATATGGCCAACCGCGCCGGCATGAACTACAAGATCCAGCCCACTCCGGCCGTGGCTCTGGGCGCCTACGAGATCACTCCCCTGGAAGCCACCGGCGCCTACACCATCTTCGCCAACGCCGGCGACTACCTGAAACCCAGCTTCCTTTCCATGGTGCGCGCGCAGGACGGCAAGGTAGTCTTCAAGAACAAAGTGGAGGAGAAGCAGGTGCTGGATCCGCGGACCGCTTACCTCACCACCAGCCTGATGGAGGAGGTGCTGCGCTCCGGCACCGCCGCCGGGCTGCGTGCCCGCTACAAACTCACCATCCCCGCCGCCGGCAAGACCGGCACCTCGCACGATGGCTGGTTTGCCGGTTACACTAGTGAACTTTTGTGCGTGGTGTGGGTTGGTTTCGACGATAACCGCCAACTCGACCTGCAGGGAGTTCACTCGGCGGCCCCCATATGGGCCGAGTTCATGAAACGCGCCCTGGAATATCGCGAATACCGCGATGCCAAACCGTTCCGCGCGCCCGCCGGAATCGTTTCCATGACCGTCTGTTCGGAGTCGGGCATGCCGGCCGCTCCCAATTGTCCCAGGACGCATTCCGAAGTCTACGTCGCCGGCACCGAGCCCGTAGGGGTTTGCCCCATCCACGGCGGCCACGGCGGCATTACTAACGTAGCCGGATGGGATACCACTCCCCCGCCCGCCACGCCGCCGTCCGGGCGCTCCGCCCCCACCATTACCGGTTCGCAGGGCGACGGACAGGTTCCGCCGGACTCGGCCGCGCGCCGCGCCGCGCGCCAGGCTTCGGGTCAGGCGGCCACTTCCACTGCCTCGCCGCCGGCATCTCCCAAGGACGAACCCAAGAAAGAACCGAAGAAGGGGATTCTCCAACGCTTATTGCGTGTGTTTAAATAACAGCAAGGGGGCCATATGGTTAACCGACCTCGGTCCGTCACTCTGGCGGCGTGCATGAGCGCCGCTCTCGGGTTCGCACAAACAGGCACAATTCCTCCCAGTTCCATGGTCGACGGCACACGCGCCGCCCAGGCGGAAACACCCAAACCGGTTCTCTCCGCCGAGAACCGCGGCGACATTTTCATGGCTCGCAAGATGTATCGCGAGGCCATCGAAGCCTTTAGCGAGGGTTCGCCGAAGGACCCCGTGCTGCGCAATAAAATTGGCATCGCCTATCACCAGCAAATGCAGCTCGATTCCGCCAGGAAATACTACGAGCAGGCAGTCAAGCTGAAGCCCAACTACTCCGAAGCCGTCAACAATCTCGGCACCGTGTATTACGCCAACAAAAGTTACCGCCGCGCCATCTCGCAATATAAGAAAGCCATCAAGCTCGCGCCCGAGTCGGCATCCATCCACAGCAACCTCGGAACTGCTTATTACGCGCGCAACCAGATTGCTCTCGCCAACGAGGAATACCGCGTCGCGCTCAAGCTCGATCCCGAGGTCTTCGAGCACCACTCCAGCTACGGCGTTCTGCTGCAGGAGCGCAACGTGCAGGACCGCGCCAAGTTCCACTACA
>JADGNS010000908.1 GCA_017883355.1 Candidatus Solibacter sp. | reverse complement strand
GAGCAGAGAGAAGGGCTCACCGGGGGCCCCCAATGCGGGAAGTGCGACGGCAAGACCGCCCAGGATTCGCAGCAGTCTCACCGCCCGGCCTCCGCGGTGCGGCGCGTGAAGCTCTCCACCAGCGAACAGCCGGAGGGCGACAGTGCCAGCAGCAGTTCGGTCTCGCCCACACGCACCAGGTGCAGGCTGTGCTGCGGCCCCAACGGCAGCCGCTCCAGACACTCGATTCGCCGGCCGGCGGATTTGCTGCCGAGCGTTACACCGGCGAACCCCCGCCGCCGTAACGCCCACAAGGTTGCACCGAGCAGCAGCAGCACTAACGCGACCGCCGCTATCTGTTGGATCGCTTCCATTACCGTTCTCCCGGCCAACCGACAAATCGCCGTTTGGCCCATTAGAAGTCGTCCCGGAAGTCGGTGATGCGCACACCGAGCGCGCTTTCGATCACTACGATCTCGCCGGAGCCGCACAGCACCCCGCCGATGTAGATATCGATGTTCTCGCCCGCGCTTCTCGAAGTGCCGATCACGCAGCCTTCTTCGAGCTGCAGCACTTCGCGCGTCGTCATGAGGCGCCGATCGAGCTCGACTTCGATATCGACCGGCACATCGCCCAGCGGCGCAATCTCTTCCTGAGGCGTCATCTTCTTCCCCAAAGTGATCGGCAGTTCCCGGACAAAGGTTTAGGGTGTTTCTCCTAGTTCCACCAATGGGCGGGGCCGCGACTCGCCCCGCCAGGCGAAGCGCAAGCGGCGGCTTACCGCTTGAGATTGATGGTTTCCTGGCTAAGTTCGTCAGCCGTCGTGATGACGCGCGAGTTTGCCTGATAGCCACGCTGCAGAACGATGAGATTGGTGAACTCTTTGGCAATATCCACCGTGGAGGACTCGATGGCGCCGCCGACAATATCTCCGCGTCCGCCCGTATTGGGCAGCCCGACCGCCGGAGTGGCCGTGCGCGCGCTTGCCTGATAGTTGTTGTTTCCCATGGCGATCAGCGACTCGGGATTGCGCACGCCCGCCATGGCCACCTGCCCGACCACCACCTGCTGGCCGTCCGAATACTGTGCCAGAATCTTGCCGCCATCCGCCAGGCCGACCCGGATCAACTGTGCCGCGGCGGAACCGTTCTGCGTACTGGCCGACGGCGCCGAGGGCTGGCCGAACTGGGTGATGCGCCCGCTTCCGGCGCTGGTGAAGGGGTTCCAGTCGAGATGCATGTCCGACGCCCCCGTGGCCAGGCCCGGAATGTCCATCCCGATGAGCGACCCAACTGCCGGATCGGTCATCTGGCCATCCGTGCCGAACGTCAGCGTGCCCGATGCGCCGGCAATGTCGAAGGGAGTTAACGCCGTGCCGCCGCTGATCTCTTCGCCGGGAATGGTGGTGTTGTAGGACCACTGGTTGGCGCCGGTTTTCTGAAAGTGCACGGTCAGCACATGGGTGGTGCCGAGGCTGTCATAGACCTTGATCGTGTCGGTGAATCGCGAGGTATCATCGGCGGCCGCCGAGGAATTCAGGTTGAGATCCATGGTGAACTGGCTGGTGGCGATGGGCTGTTTGGCCGCGCCCACCGGGACGATGATGTCCCCGATGGCCCCATTGGTGTCCAGCGCGCCGGTGGTCGTATCCATGGTGGTCCACCCCTGCACGAGTTCTCCGGTATTGGTCTTCAGGTTCCCGGTGTCGTCCACCTGGAAATTGCCGGCGCGCGTAAACAGCGTGTTGCCTTGCGCGTTCCTGGTCACGAAGAATCCGTCGCCTTGGACCGCGGCATCCAGCAGACCCGTGCTCGATTGGATCGCGCCCTGGGTGAACTGGCGGATGGTCAGCGGGCGGCCGGTACCGAAACCGACCTGGGTCTCGCCGAGGCCGGCGCCCAGCGATTGGGTCACCAGATCGCGGAAGTAGACCACATTGGTCTTGAAGCCCGGCGTGTTGAGGTTGGCCAGGTTATTACCCACAACGTCAACCGCCGTGGCAGTGGCGTTGAGCGCGGAAAGAGCCGTCGAAAATGATGTGAACATTGGTGTCTCCTGTCAGTTGGTGGTTAGTTGCTGCCCGTACTGATGGCGGCCAGCTTGTCCAGATCGGTCCGGATGGCCGACAGATCCTGGCCTGAATTCATCGCTTGCTCGAGCTGCTGAAACTGCGCCAGTTGGGTCAGAAACTGGACGCCGTCGCTCGGACTCATCGGGTCCTGGTTCTTGATTTGCGCCACCAGAAGCTGCAGAAACATGTTCTTGGTGACCTGGGAAGTATCGGTTGCCGCCGTCTTGCTGGACGAGCTGGAGTTGGTAGCGGTGGGATCGCTTTGGGAGATTCCTGAGATCATAGGTTTTCCTTTACGAATACATGCCATTGCCAAAGACTTCGGCAGAGATCATTTTGTCTACCGTCTGCTGCGTATAACCGTGATCGTAAAACCCGGCAACCAGCCCGGCGTTGATCAGCCGGCCGTCGGGCATCTGAACCATCAAGTTCGGTTGATTCTGCTTGAACGGGCCGTATGGGGTAATGGTGTCCGCCGCCACCACCTTGCCGCCCAGCATCTGCGCCACCTTGGCGGCGGTTTCAGGGGTCGCGAAGTAGTACTGGTTGTAGCTGTAGCTGCCGCTGGGTCCGGTTCCACCAGCGCTCGTGCTCCACGGATTGGCACCGAAGAGCGATTGGGCGGTGGGCGCCAGCGGCGACGTCATCACCGGGGGGGGCGCGACCACCGTGGAGGGCGACCACGGGGTAGGCGTACCGATCATGCGGGAAGCCGGTGGCGTCCCGGTTGCCGCCGGCTCGGACTGGGTTTTCAATTCCGTGCCGAAATCCGTCCCTTTGGTGGAATTGTCGCTTCCTGCCGGAATGTCCGATTTGCGCCGCAATGCCGGCGGAGTATATGCCGCGCGCGACGAGATTCTTAACGTAGGGTTGACATGAGCCATGCGAAATCCTTTCCTTTCTCTTTTTGTGGTGCTGTTTCCTGGGGACTCCTGGGGCGCCGCTGCCCGGCGCCGTCCTGCGATTCACGATCCTGCTGGTGGGAGGGCGTGTTGGCATCCTGCGATGCGCCGCCCGCTGAAGGTTCGGCGGTGTGCCGCCCCTCGTTGGGGGAAGAGGCTGCCGGATGCCAGGCTTCGCTCTTGAAGCCACTCTCGGCGAGCCGGGCGGAGAGCGTGGGCAGGTTCTCACGCAACGTGCCCGCCAGTTGGGGGTCCGGCGTCCGCACCGTCATCTTCAC
>JADGNS010000907.1 GCA_017883355.1 Candidatus Solibacter sp. | reverse complement strand
CGCTAGCGCCCAAAAGCTCTACAAAGAGATAACCGAGTACAACCAGCTCACGCTGGAGACTCAGGAACTGGCGCAACTCCCCATGGCGGGCCGCAGCATGATTTCGCTAGTGACCGTCGCCCCCGGCGCGGTGGGCCGCGGCGTCACGGCGGGCGGCAGCCCTGGCTCCGGCGTCGACAATTTTTCGACCGAGACCCAGGTGGACGTCAGTGCCAATGGCGCAGGCGCCGTGGGGAACATGTACGTCATCGACGGTCTGGATATTTCGAGCGCCATCCGGCCCGGCGTGCTGAACATGACGCCGAACCCCGATTCTATTCAGGAAACCAGCATTCAGACCAACACCTTCAGCGTGGAATACGGCCGGGCCAGCTCGGTCCAGATGTCGATGACCACGAAATCCGGCACCGACGGCCTCCACGGCACCGCCAGCGACTACTTCACCAACCAAAGGCTGTTTGCCGGGACGGAGTTCCTTCACAAATACTCTCCGTACCACAGCAACAACGTGTCGGCCACGATCGGCGGGCCGATCGTTCCGCACCACCAGTTTTTCTTCTTCTTCGCCATTGAGCCTCTGCGCGCTTCGACCTCCACCGGAAACAGCACGCAGATCTACGAGGATCCGCAGTTCACGGCCTGGGCGAAGCAGAACTTCCCGAACACGCTGGGCAGCAAGATCCTCACCAGTTATGCCGCCACCAATGCCACCACTACGGCGGTTGCCCAGACAGCGGCGACGGCGTTTGCGGGGACCTGCGGCACGGCGGCCACCTTCAATCTGCCCTGCAACACGCCTGTCCTCGACTCCGGCGTTTTCAACGGGACGAATTACCGCAATGGCACCCAGTTCAACCTGCGTATCGACAAGTATTTCAATAAAGACCGGATCTACGGCAATGTCTACAAAACGGTTCTGGACACGGGCGGTCCCGCGATCCGGCCCGCCTTCGCCGCCACCAACCACTTCATTCTGAATTCGTGGCAATTCAACGAGACGCACACCTTTTCGCCCTCGACAGTGAACGAAGCCAACTTCGGCTACATGCGGGACGAGGGGATCCAGCCGCAGACCGGGCTGTTCAGCGTCCCCCTGATCAACGTGACGGGGAGCCTGGGCTTCGGTAACGGTTTCGCGGCGGGCGATTTTATCCAGCACAACTATCACTGGCGCGACGTGCTGACGCATATCCGCGGCGCCCACTCGTTCAAGTTCGGATACGAGGGATGGTTCGGCGACGATGTCGAGCAGTTCCAGGGGCCGCACGCCCAGCCGACTTTCCAGTTCAATAACCTGATCGATCTGGCGCAGGACAAGCCCCTTAACGAGACCGGCGTGGCCTACAATCCCATTACGGGCAAGCCCGTGTTGTGGGATTGGAACGCCGCTTCGAAAACCTTCGGCCTGTTCGTTCAAGACAACTGGAAGCTCAAGTCAAACCTGACGCTGAATTATGGAGTGCGGTTTGACGACTATGGCAACCCGTATTCCCGTTCTACCAACACCGTGTTCGGCAACTTCACCCTGGGCCAGGGCGGGACGATCCAAGAGCAGGTTGCGAATGGGAAGATCGTGGCGAAAAACGACGTCTTCAATTCCGCGCAGAAAGCCTGGAGCCCGCGAGTGGGCGTATCGTGGGATCCGAACAAGAAGGGCGACTGGGTGGTCAGGGGCGGCATCGGCATGTTCCACAACTGGGTGACCCCCGCCAATTCGCAGGAAGAGCTCCGCGGGACTCCGCCGGGACCGATTTATCCGACGTTTTCCGCCACCGGCGCCATTCAGCCGTTATTCGTTTTGGGGAACAGCAACATTCCGCCGTTCGGGTTTACGTACCCGACCGTCCCCGGCGGGGCGCTCGATTCACACGGAGGAATCGTCGGTCTGCAACCGGGCATCGGCGCCATCGATCCCAACCTGAAGACACCGATATCCTACAACTTCACGGCGAACGTCGAGCGGAAGCTGGCTCGCGATACGGTGGCCTCAGTGGGATACTCGGGCGCTCGCGGACGGGATTTGCTGTCGGGCGGAGGCCAGCAATTCAGCGTGAGTTACGGCGCCGATATCAATAACTATCCGGGCGACCTGGTCCAGCACAACAGCACGGTTCCGACCCGTCTCAATCCGAGCTTCGGCTCGATTGCTTACACGCAGAACGATCGCCAGTCGCAGTTCGACTCACTGCTGGTCGGCCTGCGAACGCGCTTCGCCAGGACCGGGTTTCTCAACGCATACTACACGAGATCTTCCTCAAAGGACGACACGCAGGTGTATCCCGTGGCCACCAACCCGTATCAATTCTACGGCCCTTCCATCTGGGATTCGACGAACCGGCTCTCTCTCACCGCGAGTTATACCTTACCCGGCGTGAATAAGGGTCTCGGATTGGCCGGGCGCCTCACCAGCGGGTGGGCCGCCAGTGCGGTCACCATCCTGCAAAGCGGGCACCCCTTCACGGTCAACACGTCCGCCTCATTCCAGCCCGTTCGCGACGCGAGCGGCAATATCACAGGGCTCTCGGCGGCGAGCGGCGACTACAACGCGGACGGCGTCAACAACGATTATCCCAATGTCGGCAGCTACGCCATGGGCAGTGGGCGCCAGGCTTTGCTGAACGGTGCAATTTTCAAGTCGAACTTTACGCAGCCGGCTCTGGGCACGGAGGGCAACGAGAAATGGGGTCAATTCCGTAACCCGGGATTTGCGGAGACCGACCTCAACCTGTCGAAGGACACCAAATTCACGGAGAGATTGCGGCTGCAATTGCGTTTCGAATTCTACAATGTGTTCAACCGCGTGAACCTGGGCGGTATCAGTGCGAATCTGACCAGCGCGAACTTCGGCAAGTCAACCTCGCAACTGAACCCGAGAAACATTCAGATTGGCGCTAAGCTTATGTTCTAGTAACGGGAAAAAGCCGCCTAAAAGGCGGCTGCAGCCAAGATTGGCTGCCCCACATTTACTCCTGCTCGTACCGTTGGGTCTCGCGGCCCATCCATGCGAGTCCTGTCATCCGAAAGAGGTGGCCGGCTATGCGCATTCCAGCATGGCGCGGTCGTTGCGGCGTCCTGGCCACGAGCCGGAAGGGACGTTCACGGCCACCGGTTCCGGCACCCGGTTTACGGTTCGCTCTGACAGCAAGGGCACCTGGCAGCGCATGGAGCGCGCGGGCGAAGTGTCGGAGTATCGGGTGGAGTATGTGATCGGATCGGGCAGCCACGCCGCCGGTTAT
>JADGNS010000906.1 GCA_017883355.1 Candidatus Solibacter sp. | reverse complement strand
TGTTGAGTGACCAGGACTTGCTGCTGGTGTTGTCGGAGGAGGGTGAACTCGCCCTCGTTGCGGCAGTCCCCGGCCAGTTCACCGAAATCGCGCGCTTCCCGGCGATGGAAGGCAAGACCTGGAACCACCCGGTGCTGGCCGGCGACATTCTGCTGGTTCGCAACGGGCAGGAGATGGTCGCGTTCCGGCTGTCCCTGGCAGGCGTCTGACCACGGCGGGCGCCCGCAATCGCACCAACCCTCACTCTTCGCGCAGCGCCACCACCGGGTCTACGCGCGACGCCTTGCGCGCCGGCAATATCGACGCCGCCATCGCCACCGCCACCAGCACTACCGCCGCCGCCGAAAACGTGACGCCATCCAGCACGGTGACGCCATACAGCATGGCGCCGAGGTAACGCGTCAGTCCCCACGCCCCGGCAACACCCGCCGCCACCGCGGTCGCGGCGAGCGCCAGCGATTCCCTCAGGATCTCCCCGCGCACCTGCTCCGGGCGCGCCCCGATGGCCATCCGGATGCCGATCTCGCGCGTCCGGCGGGTCACCAGGTACGCCATCACGCCGTACACGCCGAGCGCCGCCAGAATCACCGCCATGGTGGCGAAAGTTCCGATCAGCAGCAACTGGAAGCGCTGCGGCGCCAGCGTGTCCGCCACCCGCTGTTCCATGGTCTTGACATCGAACACGGGCTGGCTGCGATCCACCGCATAGAGTTGGCCCTCCACCGCCCGCAGCACGGCGAGCGGGTCGCCCGTGGTGCGCACCGAGAGGCGCATCAGCGAGAGAAAGCGGTCCTCGCTCTGGCCGATCGCGCGGTACATCTGCGGCGCGGGTTCCGCACCCAGGTCGCTGCCGCGAGTGCTGCCTACTACGCCTACGATGGTCCACCGATTGGCGTCGTTGCGGCCGAACACGATGCGTTGGCCGAGGGGGTCCTCGCCCGGGAAAATCTTGCGCGCGAAGGCCTCGTTCACCACCACATTGTCGGGCTCTTGCGCCGCCACCTGGATCAGGCGCCCGCTGCGCAGCGGAATCCCCACGGTGCGGAAGAAGTCCAGGCTGGCGATGGTCAGGTTGGCCTGGGGCTGTTGCGCCATGGGCAGTGGCACGCGGCCCGCCACCTGGAAGCGACTGGCTTGAAACGGCCGGTCGCCGGTCAGCGGAAGGTCTGTCGAAACCGCTGCCGATCGCACCATGGGCAACTGCCGGACACGTTCCAGCGCCTGCGTATAGTAGCGCTGCTGGGCCGGCCCGGTAGCATATTCAGCCCCCGTCAGATTCACCCGCAGCGTCAGCAGGTTGGCGGCGGAGAAGCCGAGTTCCGTGCGCGCCAGATTGAGGAAGCTCCTGGCCAGCAGGCCCGCCGCGATCAACAACACCAGCGACACCCCAAGTTCCACCACTACCAGCAGGCGCCGCACCCGCGCCCGTCCGAGGCTGCCCCCGTGGCCGCTCCCGGCCGCTTTCAGGGCCTCCTGAATTCTGACGCCCGAGACTCCCAGGGCCGGCGCGATTCCGAACACGAGCCCGGTAATCAGGGTCAACGCCATCGTGAACCCAAGCGTGCGCAGGTCCATCGCTACGGGTGGATAGCGATCCAGCACCAGCGGCTTCCACGCGTTGAGCAACTGAACCGCGCCCCATGCCAGCGCGATGCCGGCCACGCCGCCGGGGACCGCCAGCAGCAGGCTCTCCTGGAGCATCTGCCGCACCACGCGCGCCTTGCCCGAACCCAGCGCCATGCGGACCGCCATCTCGCGTTCGCGCGCTGCCGCCCGCGCCAGCAGAAGATTCGCCAGGTTGGCGCAGGCGATGAGCAGCACCAGTAGCACGGCGCCGCTCAACACCACCAGCGCCGGCCGCAGGTCGCCCGTGATGCGCCGTTGCAGCGGGGTGGCCTGAATCCGCATGTCGTCGAGGAAGCCGGCTTTCGAGAAATCTCCCGGGTACTCGGCCCGTATGCTCGCCGTCAATTGCGGCATCTGCGCCTGTAGCTGCTCGTCAGTGAGCGGCGATTTCAGCCGCGCCAGGATGTTCACCATCCGCATCGGGCGCATGGCCGAGCGCGGACGCTGCCCCGATTCGTCCATCGGCAGCGGGCGCCAGATCTGCGTGCCCCGCGGATAATCGAAGCCCTGCGGCATCACCCCGACGATGGTGTGCGTCAGGCCGTCCAGCGTCAGCGTCTCGCCCACCACGCGCGGGTTGCCCCCCAGGCGTCCGCGCCAGAAGGGATAACTGACCACCACCACCGCCGGCGCCTTCCGCCCTTCCTCCTCCGCGGCCAGATAGCGCCCCATCATGGGGCTGGTGCCCAGCACGGAAAAGAAGGAATGCGTCGCCTGGGCCGCGTCCAGTTGTTCCGGCTTTTCCCGGCCGCTCCAGTTCAGCGTGAGCGTGTCGAACGCGCCCACCTCGGCGAAGACGTGACGCGCCTCGCGCAGGCTGTAGTAATCGGCGCCCGTCCCGATCTCCGCCTGACTCTTGCCCATCCGCTCGCTGACCCAGTAGATGCGGTCCGAATCCCGAAACGGCAAGGGACGCAGCAGAATCGAGTTGACCAGGCTGAAGACCGTGGTATTCGCTCCGATGCACAAGGCCAGCGTCAGCGTCGCCGTCAGCCAAAGAATGGGATCGCGCCGTAGCGCGCGACGCGCTCGGCGTAAGTTTTCGATCATCTCCCCCTCCAGGCGCCAGAGCCGCGGACCGCTACTTCCTCGCGCGCATCGAGTATTTGTTCAGTTCCGCTATCAGTTTGGACGCCGCTTCCGGCATCTTTGCTCCGCTTCCCAGAATTTGTTTACTGGTCCAGCGCTGGCCGTAGAGAGTCTGGTTCTCGTCCAGATCGTTGCGCAGCGTGGCGCCATCCAGCGACACCCCGGCGAACAACCCCTTGGATCGCGACCACGAGAGGATCTCCGCGTGCATGAACGCGTCCGTCTGGGCGGATGCATTGCGCCCCACCGGACCCGCCGCCGCGTTGGCATCGGCGCCAATCGTGAACTTGCTGGAACTCAGCTTCTGCATACCGCGCTCATTCATGACGAGCATGACCACATCGCTCGACGAGACGCCGATCTGAAAGCCGATGCTGCCGCCTTCGATGCGGATGGCGGCGGGCGGTCCCCATCCCGTGCCGTCGGCCGCGCGGCACAGCGCGAACCCGCGGCCGTACTTTCCGCCGGCAACGAAGGCTGCCTTCTTGAGGTCGGGCACCAGAACGATGCAGTGCGCCTTTTC
>JADGNS010000905.1 GCA_017883355.1 Candidatus Solibacter sp. | reverse complement strand
TCCAAGGAACTGCGCGCTTTCCAGCGAATCACCCTCAAGGCGAAAGAGAAGAAGGCCGTTTCATTTACCCTGCCGGCCGCCGACCTGGCGTTCTATGACGAGAAGACTAAGAAATTCGTGGTGGAGCCGGGCGCGTTTGATGTGATGGTGGGCAGTTCTTCGGAAGACATCCGGTTGAAAGGGACACTCCAAGTCAAATGACGCCGAGCCCAGGATCGCGTGTCCGTTGGGGCATCGCCGCGCTGATCAGCGCGGCGATTGCGATCAGCTACTTCGACCGGCAGACGCTTCCGGTGGCCATCAAGGCCATTCAGTCCGATATCCCGATCTCCAACACGCAGTTCTCGCAATTGCAGGCGGCATTCCTCACCGCCTACGCCCTGATGTACGCGGGCGGGGGCAAGCTGATCGACGTGCTGGGGACGCGCAAGGGCTTCCTGCTGATCATGCTCTGGTGGTCGGTGGCCTGCGCCAGCCATGGCCTGGCCGCCGCGTTCGGCATGCTCGCCGTGAGCCGGTTCCTGCTCGGCATGGGCGAGGGCGGCGGCTTTCCGGCCGCCACCAAGGCGGTGGCGGAATGGTTTCCCGTCGGGGAACGTTCTACGGCCATGGGCATGATCAACGCCGGCACGTCGGTGGGCGCGGTGGTGGCGCCGCCGTTGATCGCCATCGTTCTGGCCACCCTCAACTGGCGCTGGGTCTTCTTCCTGGCAGGCAGCGCGGGCCTTCTATGGACGGTCTGGTGGATGCGAGGATACTACGCGCCGGCCGCGCACCCGCGTCTGACCGCGAGCGAGCGTGCGGAAATTGCGGAGGTGCTGCTGCCGCAAGCCAAACAGAGCGTGTCGTGGATTGGCCTGTTTCGCTATCCTCAGGTCTGGGGTCTGGTGTTCGCCAAGTTCCTGAGCGACGCCGCGTGGTACTTCTATCTGTTCTGGCTACCCAAGTACCTTTACGACGTGCGTAACTTCGACACCAAGCAGGTGGGATACTTCGCCTGGATTCCGTATGCCGCGGCGGGCATCGGCAGCCTCACGGGAGGATGGTTTTCCAGCCGTCTGATCCGGCAGGGCCGCTCGCTGGATTTCTCCCGCAAGCTGGCGCTGGGGCTCAGCGCGGCCGTCATGCCGCTGATTTTCTTCGTCACGCAGGCGCCGGTCCAGATTGCGATCGTGCTGTTCAGTATCGCGTTCGCCGGGCAGCAATCGTGGTCCACGCTGGTGATGATCCTCCCCGCCGATATTTTTCCCCAGCGCGCGGTGGGTTCGGTGGCCGGACTGGTGGGCTTCGGCGGGGCGATGGGGGGCGTCGTGTTCGGGCTGGTGGTGGGCTACATGCTCGATCACGGATTCGGCTACGGCCCGGTGTTCGCTCTCGTCAGCACGTTTCACGTCCTGGCATTCTGCGTGATCCTTATGACGGTGCGAACGGTCCGGCCGGTTGTAGCAATAACTTGAGTGAGAGAAACGACTATGGCAGATTCAAAGAAAACCCTTGGCATCATACATGCCGTCAACCTGACGATCCGCGCCATGCAGCCATTCCTGGAGAAGTATATCCCGGATATCGAAGTCGTGCACCTTTGTGACGACACCATTCAGCGCGATAACATCCGGGCCGGCGTGGGAGTTATCCCTAAGACCAATTACTTCAAGTTCGCCCAGTACGCGCATAACTTGCAGGAAGCGGGGGCGGATATGATTCTGTTGGCCTGCTCGACCTTCAACTACGCCGCCGAACTGGCGCGCCCCATGATCGATATCCCGATTATGCAGATCGACCGGCCGATGATGGAACTGGCCGTCTGTCAGGGCCGCAGGGTGGGCCTGCTGGCCACGCTCGCGACCACCGTGCCGTCGTCCGAACGCCTGCTGCGCATCGTGGCGGCGGAGCAGAAAAAGGAAGTCGAGGTGACTACGGTGCTGCGCGAAGAGGCCTTCCGTGCGATCCAGAAGGGCGATACCGCAACGCACAATGCAATCCTGCTGGAGGAGATCGAGAAACTTTCCGGAAAGGTGGATTCCATCGTGATGGCGCAGTTGTCCATGTCCGCGCTGGCGCCTCACCTGACCGATACCCGCGTCCCGGTGTACGATAGCGGCACCACCGGCTTCGGCCGCATCCGGCAGATGCTGGCGGCGTAGGTGGGGCATGCTTTAGCTTGCCCAGGAGACGAAAAATGAACGAATGCGCAGTGGGCGCGGCAACCGCACTCACGTATCCATACGGCACGCGGCATACGCCGGACATGATTGCCGACCTGTCGCGCCGGGCATATGAGTATCGCATCCAGGTGCTGCGGATGGTGTATGAACGCAAGACCGGACATCTCGGCGGTGCGTTTTCCGCCGCCGAGATTCTGACGGCGTTGTACTTCCACCAACTCCGGCTCGTCCCGGAGAATCCACGCTGGGAAGATCGCGATCGCCTCGTATTCTCCAAGGGGCACGCCTGCGCCATGCTGTACACGGTGCTGGCGCATCGCGGCTATTTTCCGGTCGAGGAACTGATGACCTTTCGCGCCTTGGATAGCCGCCTGCAAGGGCATCCGGAGCCGGCCAAGACGCCCGGCGTGGAGGTGCCCGCCGGACCGCTGGGGCACGGAGTGGCGATCGGCTGCGGCATGGCGCTGGGCGCTCGCATGGATGGCTCGCGCCGCCGGATTTACGTGGTTTTGGGAGATGGCGAACTCAATTCCGGCGTGATCTGGGAGGGCATGATGCTGGCCGCCAAGTTCGGCCTGGACAACTTGAAAGTCATCGTGGACTACAACGGCGTTCAGCAGACTGGAACCACGGCGAAGGTGATGCCGACCGAGCCGATCGCGGCCAAGTGGGCCGCCTTCAACTGGCACGTGACGGAAATTCACGGCCACAATATGGCGGAGATCCTGGTCGCTCTCGACCTCGCCGACGAGGTCCACGGCCGGCCCGCCGTGATTATCGCGCGCACCACCAAAGGCAAGGGCGTGGATTTCATGGAGAACTCGCCGGTGTGGCACGGCGGCGTTCCCACCCAGGCTCAATTTCAATCCGCCCTGAGTCAGCTCGAAAAAGGGGCCGCGCAATGGCAAGCCTGATTCGCGATCCTTTCGGGGATGCGGTGTTGATGCGCAAGGCATATGGGGACGCGCTGGTAGAGTTAGGGCGCGCGCGCCAAGACCTGGTGGTGTTGAGCGCCGATGTGCAAAGCTCGGATTTCAGCTACCTTTTCGAGGAGGCATTCCCGGACCGCTTCTTC
>JADGNS010000904.1 GCA_017883355.1 Candidatus Solibacter sp. | reverse complement strand
CGGATCAGTCCGGGCAGTCTGTATCCGCTGCTCCACGGGTTGGAGAAGAAGGGCTATCTGCGTTCCCGGCAACAGCGGAATGGCAGGTCGCTGCGCAAGGTCTATCGTGCCACGGCGCTGGGACGGAAGGCGCTGGAGGCATCCAAGATCAAAGTGCGCGAGTTGTTTCGAGAACTTATGGAAGGGGAGTAGCGGAGTGAGATCCGGAAAACGTTCCGTCTGTCCCCGGGTTTGGGTGCTGGCTGCTGCCGCCGGGCTTGCCGTGGGCCAGCAAACCCCCGCGCCGGCGCCGCTGACCGTGGGCCAGGCCATCCAGCGCGCGCTCAAGAACTATCCCTCCGTCCGCGTGTCCCAGGAGCAGATCAATGCCGCGGCGGCGGGCATTCGCCTGGCGCGGACCGCCTATCTGCCGCATGCCGACGCGCTGGCCCAGGTCGATCGCGGCACCAGGAACAATGTCTTCGGACTTCTGCTGCCGCAGAGTGTGATTCCGTCGATCTCCGGCCCCGTGCTCGGCACCAACAATCTCGGCACCACCTGGGGCACGGCGCTCGGTATGCTGGTCACCTGGGAGCCGTTCGATTTTGGACTTCGCCGGGCCAATCTGGCCGTGGCGAGCGCGCTCGAAGCCGAATCCGAAGCCGCCTTGAAACGCACGGAATACGAAATCGCGGTCGCCACCGCCGATGCCTGTCTGACGCTCGCCGCCGCGCAAGAGACGATTCGCACTGCACAGGCCGGCGTGGACCGGGCCGGCGTCCTCCTGCGCACCATCACCGCGCAGGTCAACGCGCAGTTGCGCCCCGGCGCCGACGCGTCGCGGGCCGATGCCGAACTGGCCGCCGCGCGCACCCAATGGATTCAGGCGCAGCAGGCCACCGATGTGGCGCGCGCCACGCTCTCCCAGTTTGTCGGCATAGCGCCCGGCCAGATCGCGCTGGATGTCTCGGGACTGCTTCAATTGCCCCCGGAACAGGATGTCCCCGCCATGGATCCCGCGAAGAACCCGATCCAGCTAGAGCAGAACGCCGCGGTCGAAGAGACTCTGGCGCGGCTCCGCGCTCTGGAACGCTCCTACTTTCCGCGCTTCTATTTGCAGGGTTCGGCGTATGCGCGCGGCTCCGGCGCCGAGACCAGCGGGAAAATACTCGGCGGCCTCAACGGCCTGGCGCCCACCACGCAGAACTACGCCCTCGGGTTCACCGTGACCTTCCCGGTCTCCGACCTGCCGGCCATCCGGGCGCGCGAGGCCGCGCAGACGGCGACCGTGCGCTCACAGCAAGCCAGATCCGAACAGATCGCGACCGACCTGCGCGCCCAGTGGAATCGCGCGGTGGCGATGTTGAACGGCGCGCGGCGCATCGCGGCCAACACGCCGATCCAGGTTTCGGCGGCGCGCACCGCTACCGAGCAGGCGACGGCGCGGTACCAGGCGGGTCTCGGAACCATCGCGGAGGTCGCCGAGGCGCAGCGCCTGCTCACGCAGTCCGAGATCGACGATGCGCTGGCCCACCTCGCCGTGTGGCGCGGCTTGCTCGGCGTGGCCGCCGCCGCCGGCGATATCCAGCCCTTCGTCGCCGAGGCCGGCCGGTAGCCCCACATGCGCCTCGTCCTGGCAGCTCTCTCCCGACCGATGACCGTAGTGATCGCGCTGATCGCCATCGCCCTTTGCGCCATACTCGCTCTGGAGCGCATGCCCGTCGATATCTTCCCGCAGGTCGGCGACCCGGCCATCTATGTCGCGCAGCCCTACGGCGGCATGGATCCCGCGCAAATGGAAGGCTATCTCACGTACTACTACGAGTACCACTTCCTCTACATCACGGGCATCGATCACGTGGAGAGCAAGAGCATTCAAGGCGCCGCGCTCATGAAACTGGTTTTTCACGAGGGCACCAACCTGAGCCAGGCGATGAGCGAAACCGTCGGCTACGTGAACCGCGCCCGCGCCTTTATGCCCCCGGGAACCGTGCCGCCGTTCATCACGCGTTTCGACGCCGGCAGCGTGGCCGTCGGCCAGTTGATCTTCAGCAGCGCGTCCCGTACCCAGGGCGAAATGCAGGATTTCGCGCTCAACCGCGTGCGCCCGCTGTTTGCGACGCTGCCCGGTGTTTCCGCGCCGCCCCCGTTCGGCGGCAACCAGAGGACCATCGTCATCACGCTGAATCCCGACAAGCTCCAGCAGTACGGCATCTCTCCCGACGAAGCCGTGGCGGCCGTCACCAAGGCGAGCCTGGTGATGCCTTCGGGCAATATCGCGACCGGCAACGTGAACCGCATCGCACGGACCAACGCCGCTCTCGGCGGCAACCTGCCGGAGCTCCTCGACATGCCCATCCGGCCAGGCTCGGGAACCGCGATTTACCTGCGCGACATCGGCACCATCGAAAACGGCACCGATCTCATCACCGCCTACGCTCACGTCAACGGCCGCCGCACGGTCTACATTCCCGTCACCAAGCGCGCCGATGCATCCACCATCGCGGTGATCGATGCCGTCAAGGCGGCCATTCCGGAATTCAAGAAGGCCGTACCCGACGACGTCGATGTCCGCCTGGAGTTCGACCAGTCGCCCTACGTGCGGAATTCCATCCGCGGCCTGGTGGTGGAAGGTCTGCTGGGAGCGGCGCTCACCGGCTTGATGGTGCTGATCTTCCTCCGCGATTGGCGCAGCGCGTTGATTGTGGTCCTCAACATTCCCTTTGCCCTGCTGAGCGCAGTGATTCTGCTTTGGGCCACCGGCCAGACCATCAACATCATGACTCTCGGCGGGCTCGCCCTGGCCGTCGGCGTCCTGGTGGACGAGGCCACCGTGGAGATCGAGAACATCCACACCCAGATGTTGCCCGGCGTCTCCCGCGCCCGCGCCGTGGTGGAGGCCTGCACGCGCACCGCCATGGCGCGGCTGCTCTCCATGTTCTGCATTCTGGCTGTCTTCGTGCCTTCGTTCTTCATGGTCGGCGTGGGACGCCAGCTCTTTGTGCCGCTCTCTCTCGCCGTCGCATTTTCCATGGTGGCTTCCTACCTGTTGTCCAGCAGCCTGGTGCCGGTCTTCTCCGCGTGGCTCATGAAAGAGGGTCACCGTGGCGAGGAGCGCGAAGGCCTCTTCGGGCATTTGCGCGGATTCTACCTGCGCTATCTCGGCGCCGTGCTGCGTTTCCGCTGGCCTCTCGTTTTGCTCTATCTCGCCGGCGCTGCCGTCTTGCTGGCGATTCTGACGCCGCAAATGGGAACCGAGATTTT
>JADGNS010000903.1 GCA_017883355.1 Candidatus Solibacter sp. | reverse complement strand
CGTCGGAACGCAAGGCGCCGGCTCCAGCCAACTCGGGGAAGTCCCAGTTGGCCGCCGGTTGACGCGCCTCATTGTGGCCCGCGGCCAGCCGCGATTTCATTTCGGCCGATAGCGCGATCCGCGTGTTTTCCATTTTGAGCGGTCCGGTGACTCGCGCGCGGACCAGTGCCTCGTAGTCCATCCCCGCACGCCGCGCCAGCGCCAGGCCGAGAAGCCCCACGCCCATATTCGAGTACTCGAACTGCGAGCCGATATCGCGTGTCAGTTCGTAGGAGGAGAGAAACTCGAACAGATTCCCCAGGGTGTAATCCGCATAAGGATTGTCGGGGTCCTTCGGCTTAAAGTTGGCAGGCATACGCGGCAGCCCGGAAGTGTGCGTGGCCAGATCCACCAGCGTGATCTGCTTGCCGCCGCGCTGCGGTATCTTCACATCGGGCGGCAAGTACTTGGCCACTGGATCGTCGAGCGAGACTTCACCGCGCTGCACCATGTCGGCGAGGATCGTGGATGTGAAGACCTTGGTGGTGGAGCCGATCTCGAAGACCGTGTCGTTGCCCACCGGACGCGGGTCCTTGACGGAGAAATTCCCGTAGGAGACGAAGCGTCGCCCGTTCGCATCGACGATGCCGATGGCGATCCCGACGTTTTGACGCACCTTATCGATGCGGTCGCTGAGAATCGAGCGAATCTCGGCGTCGGTGGGGACTTGCCCGCGCAAGACGGCGGCGGCGGCAAGCAAAAGATAATAGCAGCGTTTCATAATTAGCTCTCCAGATTATCTAACTCGGCGATCCGGCGATCGAGACCCCTGGCGGCACGATGGTTGGCCCACATCACCCCGCCAAAGATACATAGGAAGGGCACCGCATTCCACCACGAAGCCGCGCCGTGAGGCGGGCTGACCCCCATCCCGAACACGACGATTCCCGGAACGAAGGGCCCGATATACCACAGCCAGACCGAGCGGAGGAGGTCGCGCTGGCGTACCAGTTCGTGACGGTGGAATTGCAGGGAGGCGGCCAACGTCAAGTCCGCTGGCAATGTGCCTGGCGTAGCCCGCTTGTAGATCTGAAACATGACGCAGAGCGCTCCGGCGATGATCAGGGCGGAACCGGTCCGGGCCACCGGGTTGGGGAAGATGAACAGGTACGCCGTAAAGATGACAAGTCCGGCCCCTCCGGCGATGTACTCGCGCAAATTGCGGCGCTGAATTCTTTTCTCAAACTGCCGTGCCCTGCGGTGAATCTCTTCCAAAGGCATGGGTGTATTCTCCAACGGCTGATCTTGCCAGACGTTGAGGATGTCGTCCGGCAAAGGTTCATTCGGCATGGCGACCTCCTTGATGAAATGCGCGGGTCAAAATGTTTTTAATGCGATGAATCTTGGTGGCGACGTTGCCCGGCGCGAGGCCCGTGATCTCGCCGATCTCCGCGGCGTCCATGCCCTCCAGATAGGAGAGGATGACCTGGCGATCCAGCGGTTTTAATGTCTGCACCAGCGTCAGCAAGCGGCCGAGCGCCTGCTGGCGGCCGGCGTCCGGCGCTGAAGGGTCCGGTACATGTTCGAGCTCTTCCAGGCTGACCAGGACATGGGAGTTCATACGACGTTGCCGCAGGACGTGGGATGTAGCGGCGTTGTGGGCCACGCGATACACCCAGGTGCGCAGCGAGCAGCGCGCGTCCCAGCCCGCGAAACTCCGCCACAGTGCCAGGTGGATCTCCTGGAGCAGGTCGCGGCGAAAATCCGGGTCCGCCTCGTACGCCCGGGCGAGTCGTTCGAGGGCGGCGCCGTAAGCGGCGGCGGCTTCGCGGTATCGGTCGTCCTGCGATCCTTCCACAACTAAGGTAGTCACGTCGGGCGGAGATATCTTACAAACAATCCCGAGTGTAGCTACACTATGTAGTCGGCGGGAGGTGCGGCTTGGAAAAACCGGCGCGCAATCTGGCGGTGGATACGTATCGCGGCTTCGTCATGCTGCTCATGATGGCGGAGGTCGTACAGCTTTCGCGGGTGGCCAAGGCGTTGCCGGGGAGCGGGTTCTGGAATTTTCTGGCCTACCACCAGACGCACGTCGAGTGGGCGGGCTGTTCGCTGCACGATACCATCCAGCCGGGGTTCTCGTTTCTGGTCGGGGTGGCGCTGCCCTATTCCATCGCGGCGCGTATAGCTAAAGGCGGCGCATTCCGCGGGATGTTCCTGCACGCGCTGTGGCGATCGCTGCTGCTCGTCGCTCTCGGCGTCTTTCTGCGCTCCACCCACGCCCCCCAGACCTACTACACGTTCGAAGATACGCTCTCGCAGATCGGGCTCGGGTACCCCATCCTCTTCCTGCTGGCCTACCGTCCGCCGCGCTGGCAGTGGGCCGCGCTCGGCGTCCTGCTGTTCGGCTATTGGTTGGCGTGGGCGTTGTATCCGGCGCAGCAGCCGGGATTCTACACCGGCTTCCTGGCGCACTGGAACAAGGGGAACAACTTCGGCAACGCGTTCGACGTCTGGTTCCTTAATCTGTTGCCGACCGTGAAACCTTACGTCGCCAATTCCGGCGGGTACCTGACCCTCAGTTTCATCCCAACACTCGGCACCATGATCCTCGGGCTCGCCGCCGGACGGTGGCTGCGCGCTTCGGCTCCCGCCATCCCCATGCGGCGCCTGCTGGCGGCCGGCGCGATCGGAGTCGCCGCGGGCCTCGTGCTGCACTTCACCGGCATCTGTCCGGTGGTGAAGCGCATCTGGACGCCGGCATGGACGCTGTTCAGCGGCGGTCTCTGCTTCCTCTTCCTGGCGGGCTTCTGCTGGCTGACGGAGGTCAAGGGGTATCGCAAATGGGCCTTCCCGCTAGTCGTAATCGGGGCGAACTCGATCGCGGCGTACCTGATGGCTCACCTCTGGGAGCGCTTCATTCTGGATTCGTTCCGCATTCACCTGGGCGCCCACGCCTTCGCGTTTCTGGGCACGGCGTACGAACCCTTCATCCGCGGCATCGCCGTCCTTCTGGTCTATTGGGTGCTGCTCCTTTGGATGTACCGGCGCAAGCTGTTTCTCAAGATCTGAGCGCGCTCAGTCCGATTCGTCGCCCGGCACGGCAGGGTTACCTCGGCCAGCCCGCTTGAGGATTCGCTTTGCCCTTCCCACGTCACCTCGTTCCGCGCGCTCACGGAAATATTCCTCGGTTCTGAGGGCCGACAACTTCTCGGCAACCGCCACGTTGATGAACTGATTCAGGGCGACACCCTCGGTTTCGGT
>JADGNS010000902.1 GCA_017883355.1 Candidatus Solibacter sp. | reverse complement strand
TGTTCGACCGCGAAGCTTATAGCCCGGAATTCTTCGCCGAAATGAAAACCCGGCGCATCGCCATTCTGAGCTATCACAAATATCCAGGAGAAGACTGGCCGGCGGAGGAGTTCGCCGATTGTAGTGTGCAGTTGGCCAGCGGCGAAGAGGTGACTATGAAACTCGCCGAGCGGGGCACGATGCTGTCCAACCATCTGTGGGTGCGCGAGGTGCGCAAGCTGTCCGAGGGCGGCCACCAAACCTCCATTCTGAGCACCAACTACCAAGCCGATTACACCCTCTTGGCGGTCTCCATGTTTGCCCGATGGTCTCAGGAGAACTTCTACAAATACATGCGGCAGCACTATGGTTTGGACCGCCTCGCCGAGTATGGAACCGAACCGGTTCCTGACCCCATCCAGGCCGTCAACCCGGCTTGGCGCAGGCTCGATGCCCAGATTCGCGCCCAGGGCGAAAAACGGCGGCGGCAACTGGCGCTGTTTGGCGCTTTGGACCTGTCCGGGCTGGCCGAGAAAGAGGTGGATAGCTACCAACGGAAGAAGGGGCAATTGCAGGAGGCCATTGAGGACCTGGATCGCCAAATCCAGCAACTCAAAGTGCAGCGCAAGCAGACGCCGCATCACATTGCCGTCAAGGATCTGCCCGAATCGGATCGCTTCAGCCGCCTGCTCACCGAGCGGAAGCACTTCATCGACACCATCAAACTCATTGCCTACCGGGCCGAAACCAGTATGGCCGCGCTACTCCGCGATAAGCTCAGCCGGGCCGACGATGCGCGCGCACTGCTGCGCCAGATCTACGACACGGAGGTTGATCTGATTCCAGACCTCGAGAACAAAACCTTGACGGTGCGACTGCATCATCTCACTCAGGCCGCCCACGATGAAGCGGTCCGCTATCTGTGCGATCAACTCAACGCCACCGCCACCATCTTCCCCGATACGGAACTCAGGCTGGTCTACCAGTTGGGGGCATCGCAGATTCCTTGAGATCCGGAGTTCTGCAGTTCGGCAGGAGCTGCGCAAGCGTTGGCATGAGCGGATTGCCGAGACCGGGGAATGGCTGCGGACGGTGGTGCAGGGCTACTTCAACTATCATGCAGTACCGGGAAACTTCGCGGCGCTTCAAACGTTCCGGCGGGAGGTTGCGCGAGCGTGGCTGGAGGCGCTACGGCGTCGCAGTCAACGGCATCGTCTTCCGTGGGAGCGCTTCGGCTCGATTATGGATCGCTATCTACCCCTGCCGCGGATTCTGCAACCGGAACCCGGCGTGCGGTTTGACGCCAAGCACCCAAGGTAGGAGCCGTATGCGCTAAAGTGCGCCCGTACGGATCTGTGCGGGGGGCGTCCGGCAACGGGCGTCCCTACCGCGACTGAACACGGATAAGCAAACACCTCAGCGTTTATCGGCGGCCCATCATGATCTCTTATAACAGGGCGGCTACCCCTTCCTGCCCATCTTTTCGATCTCGTTGAAGTAGACCTTGCGGCCTTCGTCCATCGCCTGATTGGAAAGAATCACCGCGATCGAATCGGCCATGCCGATTTCCAGATTGGCAATGGGCGGTTTGCCGGTACGGCAACAGTCGAAGAAGCTCTCCAGTTCCGTGTCCACCGGATTTTTCTGCTCTTCCTGCAAGATCACACCCTTGCTGGTGAGCCAGCGTCTGGCAAACTTTACTTCCTTATCGATGAAGCTTTCCTTGCCGGTGAAATTCAGATCGCCGGTCATGATCGGGATGGGGCCGTTAGCGCCGCCCCCTGCCACCATGGTGGCGCCCGCCACTAAAGCTTCCTTCTTCTTGGCGTCGGCTTTGCTGGTTTCCGCGGCGGCCTTCGGCGGCTCGCGATACCACCACGCAATCGGCGGCTGGAAGAGGACTCCTGGATTGTCGCCACCCACCGTGAGTTCGACGGTCCCTTCCGTTCCCATGATGATTTCGCCCATCTCCGCCCGGCCCCCGTTGAAATACGGGAGGAACTGATTGGTGCTGATCGAAGAGTAGGTCATCTTCTGACCGTTGGGGTATTTGTAGATCAGTTGGATGTTGTCGTAAACGTCGCGGCCGTCCTTCAGGATATCGAGGCTGCCCAAGCCCATGACGAATTCGGGCTGGGAGCCGAACATCCAATCGGCGATGTCCACCTGGTGCGACGTCAGCTCCGCGGTCAAACCGCCCGACATGGAGCGGTAAAGGCGCCAATTGGCGATGTTCTTTTCCCCGTCCGGCTTCATGGTCCACAGCGAGCTCGGCTTGTTGATCATGTTGCGGTGCCACTGCGCGTGGATGTGGTGCACTTTGCCCAGAATGCCCTTGTCCACCATCTGCTTCACGGTCTGGTAGAAGTTGCTGTACCGGCGCTGCAATCCGGTCTGCAGCGTCTGCTTGGGACGCTCCAGGTGCAGGGCGCGCAGGGCGTGAACTTCTTCCGGCTTGAACACCAGGCACTTTTCGCAGAAAACGTGTTTGCCCGCCATCAGCGCATCGCGGGTTACCGGGAAGTGAACGAACAGGGGCGTGGTGACGATTACCGCGTCCACGTCCTTGGAGGCAAGCAGTTCGCGATAGTCCTTATACTCTTTCGGTTTGGTGCCGATAAAGTCGACGCCTTTCTTGAGGGCGTCTGCATTGATATCGCAAGCCGCCACGCAGCGTCCGTTGTCAATGCCCTTGAGGTGCTTGAGTAGATATTGCCCCCGGCTACCGGTGCCGATGATGCCGAATTGCACCTGGTCGTTGGCGGCGCGTACCTTCTGAACGGCGGGAGCGCCGTGTACCGCGGGGATAGCGGCAGCCACCGCCGTCACCGCTCCGGCTGCCTTCACGAACTCGCGGCGGGAGACTTCTTGGTCCTGGGCCATAATGGGCACCTCTTCTATTATTTTCCCCGATTGTAGCATGCCGGTTTTGGTAACAGAACTGCAATCCGCGCGTCTCGTGCAATGGATGGAAAGATCTGCGGTCGCCGCGCTGTGGCTGGGCACACTCATTGTGTCCCTGCACGCACAGCCCGCGCCCCTACCGCCCTCGACCGTCCAGATCAAAGATATCCAGGTCCCCAAGTTGGCCAGTCCGCCGCGCATGGAGCAGTTTCTCGGCGGCGCATCGCGCGCCGACATGAAGCGGGTGGACGATTTCCGCCAGCGCCAACCGGGCGACGGCGTGCCGGTCAGCCGCAAGACCTCCGCCTGGATCGGCTACGACAATCAGAATTTTTACGCGGTGTTCGTCTGCGACTCGCCG
>JADGNS010000901.1 GCA_017883355.1 Candidatus Solibacter sp. | reverse complement strand
CAGGGCCTCGGCCAGTGTCTGGCGGACCAGCGCCCAACGGCTGCCGCCCATGGCGGTGCGCACGGCGAGCTCGCGTTCGCGCAGGGAGGCGCGGACCAGCAGGAGGTTGGCGACGTTGGCGCAGGCGATCAGCAGCAGGAAGACCACGGCGCCCATCAGCGCGAGCAGCGCGGGGCGCACTTCTTCGACGATGTGGGCGTGCATGGGCTCGATGCGAATGGCGTACCCGGCCGTGCCGGAGATGAGAAAGTTCTTGCGGGTCTCGGCGGCGATACGGTCGACGGCTGACTGTGCCCGCTCGATCGTCACGCCATCCTTCAGGCGGGCGATGACGCGATGCTGCACCTGGTTGCGGTTGACATTGTCGTAGGGGATGCGGAGGGCAAACCAGACATCGGGAAGGCGCTCCATATTGGTATCGGGCGGGAAGAGGAGTTCGAAGCCGCGGGCCAGGACGCCGACGATTTGCGCGCCGCCGGGTCCGCCGGCGAGCACGCTCTTGCCCAGCACGTCGGGCTTGCCGCCGTAGCGGCGCTGCCAGTAGTCGTAGGAGAGGACGACGACGGCGGGGACCGCGGGCGCGGCGGCGGGCGTGGCGCCGGGAGCGGGCGGAGGTTGGGGAACGCCATCGGCCTCAAGGAAACCGCGGCCGAGCACGGTAGGGGCGCCCATCATGGCGAAGAAATTGGTAGAGACCGCGGCACTGTGGAGCAGCTCCGGGGAACCGTCCTCGCGGGGCACTACGTTGCGGAAGGTCTGGACGGCGGCGACGTCCTGGAAGACGGCGGTGGAGCCGTTGCGCAGATCGAGGAAATCGGCGTTGGAGAACGGGAAATCCTTGACGTTGCGCTGGCGCATATCGGAAATCGCGAAGACCAGACGGTCCGGATTCCTGTAGGGGAGCGGGCGCAGGAGCACGGCGTTGGTCACGCTGAAGATGGCGCTCGTGGCGCCGATTCCGAGGGCGATGGTGAGGATCGCGGTGGCCGCGAAGACGGGACTCTTGCGCAGAGTGCGGAGCGCGTACGTGAGGTCACGAAGCATGCTTCCCTCCTGGAGTTTGTATCAGGATAGCGCACGGGGAAGCGGACCATAAGGATGCGGAGTGAGGTACGGTCTTATAGAATGGAATCTCACCGAGGGACGTGTAAAATCATCACTTGCGGTGTAAAGTCGCCGGTTTCCAGTTAGGTTTCGACCATAGTCCCGCGGGCTTGCGGCGGTACTCTGTGGGTGCGATGAAAAAACTAGCGATCTGTCTGTATCTTGCTTTGACGCAACATGTGTTACCGGCGGCGACCGGCTACCTCGTCCACAACCTGGTAGCGGACGCAGCCTCGACCGTAACTCCGCCAGCCGATTTCATTGATCCCCGCCTGGTGAACGCGTGGGGTCTTGTGGCATCGGCGACCAGTCCTTTCTGGACATGCGATGCCGGCACGGGCCTGTCGACGGTGTACACCGTCAATGCCACGAACACTACTGTTTTGGGGACTCCCAACGCGACTCTGCAGCCGACGGTGCCAGGCGCGGGCGGAACGCCCAAGGGCGTGTGCACGGGCATCGTGGCCAATACGGCACCGGTGACCACGCCTCCGACCTTCCCTGTGACGGCACCGGGAAAAGCGGCGGTGGCGGCGAGTTTCATATTTGTGACGGTGGATGGTGTACTTTCGGCTTGGGCGAATGGCGCCGACGCCACGCAGGCATTCGTGGAGATGGACAATTCGACGACCGCCAGCTACAAGGGCCTGGCGATTGTCCTTACGCCCGCCGTGCAACTCTATGCCGCGAACTTCAAATCCGGCGGGATCGATGTTTTCGATGCCCAGTTCAAGCCAGTCACTTTGGCGAGCGGCTCCTTTACCGATTCGAAGATACCGGCGGGCTTTGCACCCTTCAACATCTGGACTCTCGGCGGCAAGCTCTACGTGTCGTATGCCAAACAGGACGCCAACAAGAAGTTTGACGTTCCCGGCGTGGGCAATGGCTACGTCGACGTGTTCGATACGACCGGCAAATTGCTCCAATCGCTGGTGGTGGGGGGCACAGGCAGTCTGTTGAATTCGCCGTGGGGCCTGGCCATCGCGCCGGCTACGTTCGGTAAATTCGCCAACGACCTGCTGGTGGGGAATTTCGGCGATGGCATGATCAATGCTTACGATCCGACTACCGGCGCATTCATGGGGACGTTGCAGGACCCCACGGGCAAGAATATTGTGATCGACGGCTTGTGGGCGCTCTTTTTCGGCAATGGCTCCAGCGGCGGCGATAAGGATACGCTGTACTTCACGGCGGGCCCGGGCGGGCAGAAGCACGGCCTGCTGGGTAGCATATCGGCGAATCCGAGCGTGGTAAGCAGCGCGGTGACGAACGCCGCGCAAGTCACCGGAGGCATTGCCGCCAATACGTTCGTCACCATCAAGGGCACCAACCTGGCGGCTACCAAGCGGTCCTGGGTAACGGCGGATTTCGGCACTACCGGGAAGGCGTTACCAACTTCGCTGGATGGCGTGAGCGTGACGATCAACGGCGAACCGGCATACCTCAGCTACGTCAGCCCGGTGCAGATCAACGTGCTGACGCCGACCGATTTGCCGTCGAGCGGGCAGATCACGGTGCAGGTGACCAACAGCACCTTGACCAGCAGCACGATCAACGTGACGCCACAGGCCGTGGCGCCCTCATTTTTCCTGTTCGATACGCCGGGGCACATCGCGGCGACCCACGCCAATGGCTCGCTAATTGGGACGGCCACCTCGACGCCGGCCGGTACGCCGGCAGCCCCCGGCGAGTTAATCGTCCTGTACGGCAACGGCTTCGGCACTACCAATCCGGCAGCGGCGAACGGCCAGATCCTGGCGGGGGCCGCACCTTTGTTGGTGACCCCGACGGTTACGTTCAATGGCAGCAACGCGGTTGTGGCGTTCGCGGGACTTAGCGCGACGGGCCTGTTTCAATTCAACGTGACGGTGCCTTCCGGCACAGCGGACGGCGACGCGACGGTAGTGGCCTCTGCCGGAGGAGTCAGTTCTCCGAGTGCCTTGATCACGGTCAAACAGTAGGAGGGTCTTCCCCGTTCCTCACGGCGGCGTGACGCTGGAGGCGAGCGAATCCAGGTACGCCCTGGCATTCGGCTCGCCTTCGCGGGGCGCCCACGGTGCAAAGTCCTTGTCATTCGCCGCCGAGTAAGGGCCCGGTTTTACCTCGAAACAGACCACATGCGGGGTCAGCACGGCGAGCG
>JADGNS010000900.1 GCA_017883355.1 Candidatus Solibacter sp. | reverse complement strand
GTGCTCGAAATGGCGCACCGCCCGCCGGAAGATCTGGAGCCGCTGAAAGAGGTGAACCCGAAGATCAAAATCGGGATCGGTGTGGTCGATGTGAAGATCAATCACGTCGAAACGCCGGAGGAAATCGCGCGCGCCATCGGGCGCGCCGAAAGCATCCTCGGCCCCGGCCGGGTCGGCTGGATCCATCCCGATTGCGGCTTCTGGATGCTGAAGCGATCCATCGCCGACCGTAAGATTGCCTCTCTCGCCGCCGGCCGCGATCTCTACCTGGGTGTCGCGTGATCCGTCAGATCACCGACGGCCCTTACATTAATCACCCGACGTACTTCCTGCAAAGCTCGTTCTTTCCCGGCGACCGGGAGATGTTTTTCACCAGCTACCGCACCGGCGAGGCGCAGTTGTTCGAGATCTCGCTCTCTGGCGGCGAGACGCGGCAACTGACGCGCGGCGCGCCCATCCATCCGTACTCCGCGGCGCTGCACCCCGATGGCACTACGCTGGTGGTCACGCGGGGCGCGGAATTGTGGGCCATCGATCGCGCCACGTTGCAAGAGCGGCGGATTTTCACCTACCCGGGTGCGCAACTCGGCGAGTGCTCCATCAGTCCCGACGGCGAGTGGCTGACTGCCGCCTTTGCGAGGCAACCGGCCCGCGGCTTGATCGTCAGCCGCTTCGACGGAGCCGCATCCAGCATCATCCCGTTCCCACGCACCGTCATCCACCCGCAGTTCCATCCGCTGGAGCCCGAGTGGATCGAGTTCTCCGGCGATCCTGCTCCGCGCATGCACCGCGTACGGCGCGATGGCACTGGCCTGGAGTGCCTCTACGAGCACGGCAACGACGAATTCCTCGTGCACGAAACCTTTCTCGGCAGCACCGGCGATCTGGTGTTCACGGTCTGGCCGCACGCGCTCCGCGTGATGGATTGGACCACGCGCGCCATCCGCACCATCGCCGAGTACAACGCCTGGCACATCGCTCCCGACCGTGCCGGACGCCGCATCCTCTGCGACACCAACCATCCCGACGAGGGGCTGCAGATCATCGACGCCGCCACCGGCGCGCGGCGGCAGTTGTGCCTGAGCGGATCGAGTAACCAGGGCTCGCAATGGCGCAAATCCAGCTACGCGCTGGCCGAAGATTTCGCCCAGGCGCGCCACACCCTCAGTTGGATGGAGAACGCCGTGGATACGGTCTACGGCCCGCAGCACACGCATCCGCATCCCAGTTGGAGCCGCGACGAATCGCTGGAAGCCCTCTGCCAGAGGAGGCCGCATGCCGTTGACCAGCACGGGATTGACCTCCGTTGTCCAGTACGCCGGGACAGCCAGGCCGGAGCCATGGATCTTTCGCAGGCCGGTCGCCAGCGCCTCCGAACCCACGATGCGGCAGGCAAGTTCGTCGGCGCGGTACTCCTGGCGGCGTGAAATCATCTGCGTGGCGCGCAGGAGTAGCTTCCAGTACCAAACCAGAATCGTTACGACCAGGCGATGAAACAAGCCGGCGATGAATCCGGGAAGCCCCAATCGCATGATCGCTTGTACGATTTCGGGTGGGTCCGCGAGTGAACGGATGGTGCGGACCATGCCGTCGCGGGTGTTGTAGACGAACGGCCCCAGCCGAGTATCGCCCGAATAATAGTGCCCAAACTCATGGGCCAGGACAGCCCTAAATTGGCTGACGCTCAGAACGGAGAGCAACGGGAGCCCAATCCCCATGACTCTTCGGCTGCCAAAACCCATCGTCCCGCCGCGTTCCGCGACAAACGCATTGAGGTCGGGAAGCAGGTACACCTCTTGCGGAAGGCTCTCGTTCAGCGAGGCCGCCAGGCTGTCGATCTCGGCAAACAACCGCGGATGGCGCGGGCGCTGCAAAGGCGCTCCCGGTGGCTGGAACCTGTCGCGCCGCGGAACCAGGGACCAGAGGATGGCAAGGCCGATGAACAGGGCACAGACCCCCAGCACCAGGGTGTAAAGGCTGATGCCAGCACTGAGAGCCAGCACGCAGAGTCCTATGCAGGCCAGCGCCAGCGCCACCGTAAAGAGGTACGAGACTGTCACGATCACGACGGCCAGCGCTGCCCATACCACAAGGGAGTTCTGTCGTGACATCGTCAATTGGGATCCGGAATTCATGCAAGAGTGGCGGAATAGTACCACGGTTTTGCAAAAGCGCCTGAGAATTCCCCAAATTTCGCGACAACCGAGCAGATCAGCCTCCTGTACCGCAGGTTTCGCTTGGAACCAGGGTCCGCCGGGTGATTACTGACAAACCCTATCCACCTCCCATTTCCGCCAGCGTCCGTCGATGAATCATTTGTTACAGTTTTCCCGATCGTGACCCTTGTCACGTTTCGGGGTGATATGAATCACGGCTCGGAATCCGGAAAAAGCTGACACTTAGTTGTAACAACGTGAGGACTCCGCCTGTGCCTTGTGCCTCCCAAAAAGGCGATTGCGGAGACGAAAGAAGGTCAGCCATGTTGCTCGCATATCGGCTGGTGAAGCTGATCGAGACACATTCCGATGGACTGGCCCGCAGCCTCCACAATCGTTACCGCAACGACAAGAAGTGCTCGGCTTATGCCAACGTATCGGACGCCGAGCTGACGTCGAAGGTTTACGAAGTGTATCGCCACCTGGGCGAATGGCTGCTGGGCAAGACTGAAGCCGATATCGAGCGCCGCTACCTGGAAATCGGGGCAGAGCGCGCCGCCCAAGGCGTCCCGGCCAGCCAGGTGGTGTGGATGATTAGCCTGGTACGCGAGAACTTGTGGGACTACCTGCAGAAACACGCTGAGCTGGAAAAGCCAGCGGAGATCTTCGGTGAAATCGAGTTGCTGGAAATGCTCGATCAATTTTTCAACCGCGCCATCTACTACGCCACGCTCGGGCATGAACGAGCGACAAACGGTTATCCGATTCGTAGCGAAGCCGTCAGTGTTTGATACGAGGCCACTTCATGTCATGGATCGACCCTTATAGAAGCAAGCTTATGAGCCCGCGCGAGGCGGTCAACTGCGTGGAATCGGGCATGCGGGTTTACATTCATCCTGGCTGCGCCGAACCCGAGGCACTGGTCGAGGCATTGATGGAACGCGCTCCCCACGTAAAAGGGGTGGAGGTCGTTCACCTGTTAACGCTGGGGACCTCGCCCTATTGCGCTCCCGAAATGTCGGAAAGCTTCCGCCACAACGCATTATTTGTCGGCGGCAATGTGCGCGACGCCGTACACGCCGGCCGGGCCGA
>JADGNS010000899.1 GCA_017883355.1 Candidatus Solibacter sp. | reverse complement strand
CGGGCGACACGCACATCTTCAGCCCGCACGTGATCATGGAAATCAATACCGGAGTGCGCCACAACCGGGAAGCCTGGCACCCGTATGGCGACAACGAAATCAATAAGGTCCTGCGTTCCGCCATCGGTTACAACCTGAGCCAGTGGTATCCTTCGGCCAACGTGTCGGGGTTCATTCCGCGTTTTTCGTTCGGTGGCGTGACCAACGCCCCGAACGTGAGCTACGATAACCGCCTGCTCACCGGCGGTACGGACTTCACCTTCAACTTCAGCGACAGCGTCGCCGTCACCAAGGGCACACACAACCTAAAGTTTGGTTTCGACGTGTACCGCATTCGCGAGTACGAAGGAGAGCAGAGCACGTTTTCGGGCACGTTCGATTTCGGCAAGAACACTTTGAACCCGCTCGATTCCAACTACGCCTTCGCCAATGCCGCGCTGGGTGTTTTTAACAGCTACACCGAGTCGAATGTCCGTTACGGAGCGAACATGCGGCAAAGCCTGGTGGAGTGGTTCGCGCAGGACAGTTGGAAGGTCAGCAAGCGGCTCAGCATCGACTACGGCGTCCGCTGGACCTGGGCTGGGGAAATGCACCCGAATAATCCCGGCCAGCAGTCCGTCTTCATGCGAAATCTGTACACCGCCGGCCAGGCTCCGCCGCTTTACGCTCCGGTGACCCAGGGCGGTGTGAAGTTTGCGCAGAATCCCCTGACGGGCGCACTGCTGCCGGGAGCCTATGTGGGTCTTTTCGTCCCCGGCACCGGGAATCCCGCTCCGGGCGGGGTGACGTATGGCGACAAGGGCGTGCCAGTCGGCTTCGTGAATCAGCCCGGCGTGCTTTGGGGACCGCGTCTGGGATTCGCCCTGGATGTGTTTGGCAACGGCAAGACGGCCATCCGCGGCGGAGCGGCGATTCTGTACAACCCGCGTCTCAGCAAATGGAGCAACATGGTGAACAACCCGCCGGCGGTCCTGACGCCGATCACGTACTACGGGGACATGCGCACCTTCATACAGACGAGCGGTGTGCTCTCGCCCAGCAACACGCAGGGTTTCAACCTGAATAACAAGACGCCGGATAACTACAACATGACGTTGGGCGTCCAGCAGGATATGGGTCACTCCATCCTGGTGGACGTCTCCTACGTGAGTACCCTCGGGCAACACATCCCGCAAACGCTGCAGATCAACACGGTCCCCTACGGCACGCACTTCCTGCCGCAGTATACCGGCGGGGTGACGGACAACTTCTTCCGTCCGTTCCCCGGGTACAACAACGTGGCGTGGACCGATAACGCATACAACTCGAATTACCACGCCCTGCTGCTCAGCATCAACCGGCGCTTCGCCAACGGCTTGCAGTTCGGATTCAGCTACACGTTCGCGAAGTTCATGGATTACACCGGTATTCCGATCTACCGTCCGCTGCGCGCCTGGAGTTATGGTTTTGACGGTTCGGACCAGACCCACAACGCGGTTTTGAACCTCACCTACAACCTGCCGAATGCCAGCCGCATGGTGAATGGCAACAAGGTGGTCAAGTGGGTGTTCGACGACTGGACGTTATCCGGGATCGCGCAGTGGGTCAGCGGCACCCCGGCGTCGATCGGCTTCAGCACGGTGCAAGGCACGGACCTCACGGGCGGCGGGGACGGGCAGCGGGTGAACATCGTGGGCAACCCGAACTCGACCGGATCCACGTTCTACCAGTGGTTCAACACGGCGGCGTTCGCCGTGCCGGGCAAGAGCGACCCCGGAAATGCCGCCAAGAACAGCGTGCGGAATCCCGGCGTCAACAACGAAGACATCTCCCTTTCGAAGCGCTTTCCGTTGAAGAGCGAGAAACGCTCGTTCACGCTTCGCTGGGAGGCGTATAACGCCTTCAATCACACACAGTACTCGGGCATCAATACCTCACCGAAGTACGATCTGACGACGGGCGCGCAGACCAACGCGTTGTTCGGGCAGGTCACCTCGACGCGGGCGCCGCGCATTATGCAGGGTTCGCTGCGCTTCACGTTCTGATGGCTCAGGCGGCGACTCTCCACCACGAAGCCCCCGCTGCGCACCGCTTGCCGCCCCTTGGGCTGGCTTTGCTGCTGACCGCGTGGCTGGCCGCATTCCCGCTGATTCCGTGGGTACGCGAGAATCCGCGGCTGGCCGGCTCTGTGTGGGGAGCCGCGGGCGCGCTGCTCCTGCTCCTGTTCGCCGTCCGCCACAGGGCGGCACTGGCGGGGCGAGTGCTGAGTTACGAGTTCTCGCCCAAGCCCGTGCACTACGTGCAGCTCGCCATGCACACCAGCATCTACGTTTATTGGGGATGGTACTGGCGTGAGGTATACCATTACGCCCCGTTGATCCTGGCGCAGATTATTTTCTTCTATGTGCTGGACATGCTGGTGTCCTGGTGGCGCAGCGACCGGTGGATTCTGGGGTTGGGTCCGTTCCCGATCGTGTTCAGCACCAACCTGTTCCTGTGGTTTCGGGACGATTGGTTCTACCTTCAATTTCTGATGATCGCTACCGCCGTCCTGTGCAAGCAGTTCGTCACATGGCGCTGGGATGGCCGCCGCAGGCACATCTTCAACCCTTCGGCGATCGCGCTGGCCCTCTTCTCGGTGGGACTGCTGGCCACCCACAGCACGCAGATTTCCTGGGCGGAAGAGGTCGCCATCGGTCTGGGCCGGCCGCCGTACATTTACCTCTGGATCTTCGCGACCGGCATGGTGGTGCAATCGCTTTTTTCGGTTACGCTGGTCACGTTATCGGCGGCCGCTTCGCTGTGTCTGCTGAACCTGGCCTACACGGCCGCGACAGGCGTCTACTACTTCGTGGACGCCACCATCCCGATCGCGGTGTTCCTGGGCCTGCATCTGCTGGTGACGGACCCGGCCACATCGCCGCGGCGAAACACCGGCAAGGTGCTGTTCGGAGCGATCTATGGCGCCGCGGTGTTTGGCCTTTACTCGGTTTTGGGCTGGCTCGGCATGCCGACGTTTTACGACAAACTGTTGTGCGTGCCTCCGCTGAATCTGATGGCTCCCTGGTTGGACCGGGTGAGCGCCTGGCTAGAGGCGCGGCTCGGCCAAATGAAATTCAATCCGCTTGCGTGGACCTCGGCGTGGAGCCCGCGGCGGCTCAATTTCGCCCACATGGCGGTGTGGATCGCGCTGTTTGCGGCCCTGTTCGGCTCGGGTATGGTGGGCGGACGCCACCCCGGCGCCAATCCCGATTTCTGGAGCCGCGCCTGC